>NZ_DASWWZ010000133.1:0-8651 GCF_036405755.1 Schlesneria sp. | reverse complement strand
TGCCCGAAGAAGTGGAGCGTCAGGTGACGTTTCCTGTGGAAATGTCGCTCGGTGGACTCCCCGGACTCGAAGACCTGCGATCGGTCTCTCAGTTCGGGATCTCGCAAGTCATCGTCACCTTCAAGGACGGCACGAGCGTCTACTTCGCTCGACAACTCATCAACGAGCGGTTGAACGGTGTGGAACTGCCCGCTGGCATCGGGCGGCCCGAGATGGGCCCCGTGTCAACGGGTCTGGGTGAAGTGTTCCACTACATCATGACCTCGGACGACGGGGATCTGACTGCCATGAAGACCTTGCATGACTGGGAAGTAAAGCCCGTCATGCGAACCGTTCCAGGAACCGCCGAAGTCAACTCGTGGGGGGGACTGAAGAAACAGTACCAAGTCCGAGTTGATCCGACATTGCTGGTCAAACATGGTCTGAAGTTCGAGCAGGTCCTGGAAGCGGTCCGGGAAAACAACCTGAACGTCGGCGGCGGCAGTATCCGGCAGGCAGGTGACTCGGTGCTGGTCCACGGCGTAGGTCGTACGATCAATGTGGAACAGATTGGTGCCATGGTCATTACCGCCGTCGACGGTGTACCCATTCGCGTCCGGGACATCGCCGAAGTGGTGATCTCGCATGAACTGCGTCGAGGGATCGTTACCGCCAACGGAAAAGGCGAAGTCGTCCTCGGTCTTGGCTTCATGCTGATGGGCGAGAACAGTTACGCGGTCACGAACCGCCTGAGGGAACGCTTTCTGGAAGTCGTAAAAACTCTTCCAGAAGGCTTTCATATGGATATTGTGTATGACCGCACGGAACTGGTAAACCGCGTGATCGCGACCGTTAAGAATAACCTGTTCGAAGGTGCGTTTCTGGTCGTGATTCTGCTGTTCCTGATGCTGGGTAATCTGCGTGCAGGTCTGATTGCCGCCGTCGCCATCCCACTCTCGATGCTCGTCGGATTCTGTGGAATGTGGTCGATGGGGATCGCCGCGTCGCTGCTGAGTCTGGGTGCCATCGACTTCGGAATTGTTGTCGACAGTTCCGTCGTGGTGATCGAAAACATCATTAAACGCCTCGCGCATCGCGGGGCGTGCTCCGCGGATGAGCGACTCGCCATTATTCGAGATGCGGCCTCCGAAGTGCGAATCCCCACTGTCTTCGGACAGTTGATCATCATGATCGTCTATCTGCCGATCCTCACCCTTGAGGGGGTCGAAGGGAAGATGTTCCGCCCGATGGCAATCACCGTGATCTTCATTCTGATTGGATCACTGATCCTCTCTCTGACACTCACGCCTGTCCTCTCCAGCATCTTCCTGCCACGCGTCGTTGAAGAGAAAGAAGTCTTTATCGTCCGATTCGCTCAGTGGGTGTACCGACCATTCCTGAATCTGGTGATGATGTTCAAATGGCTCATGCTCGCCGCCGCCGGGGTGGCTCTGGCGATCACACTCAAAACGGCCATGGGCCTTGGTACCGAGTTCGTCCCGCGACTCTCTGAAGGGGATATCGTGATCGGGGTGCTGCGTGCCCCGGGAACCAGCCTGGATGAGTCTGCGGCAATGAACACGAAGCTCGAAAAGCTGCTCGTCGAGAAATTCCCTGACGAGGTGCGACACGTCTGGAGTCGCGTCGGTACCCCGGAAGTGGCAACCGATGCAGGTAGCGTGGAAGTCACCGACGTCTTCGTGTCGCTGAAGCCACGCGAAGAGTGGAAGAAAGCGAGAACCCAGGCAGAACTCGTCGACCTGATGCTGCCCGAAGTGGAGCAGATGAAGGGCCAGATTACCTGGTTCACTCAGCCAATCGAACAACGAATCAACGAGATGGTCTCCGGCGTTCGCGCGGATATTGCTCTCAAGCTGTTTGGTGACGATTTCTCGACATTGATTCCCAAAGCCCAGGAACTGCAGGCCGTCCTCGGTACCGTGCGCGGATGCAGCGACCTTTCGATCGAACAGGTCGCAGGGCAGCCCATCCTGCGAATCGCGCTGGAACAGGACGAGATCGCCCGCTACGGCATCTCGGCACGACAGGTTCTCGACGTTGTTGAATCGATCAGCAGTAAAGTGATTGGTGAAGTCGTCGAAGGACAATTGCGATTTCCTCTCGTGGCAAGACTTCCCGACCAGTATCGCGAGAACCCTGAAGTCATCGGGCGAATCCTGCTCTCCGGCCCCGGCGGTGAGCAGCTTCCACTCTCCCGTGTTGCGGACATCCGACGTTTCAGTGGTCCTAAGATGATCACTCGTGAATGGGGCAAACGCCGTATCACGATTCAGGCCAACGTCCGTGGTCGTGACGTCGGTAGCTTTGTCGCAGAAGCTCAGAAAGCGATTGCGGAAAAGGTCGATCTCCCCAAGGAACAGTTCCGAATCGAATGGGGTGGCCAGTTTGAAAACATGCAGCGAGCCCAGCAGCGTCTGATGATCGTTGTGCCACTGGCGCTGAGCCTGATCGTGGGATTGCTGTACCTGACGTATCGCAGTCTGCCAGAAACATTCATCGTATTCGCGAGCGTGCCGTTTGCCTGCGTCGGAGGCGTGCTTTCACTTGCCTATCGACAAATGCCACTATCGATCTCGGCTGCGGTCGGATTCATCACCCTGTCGGGCGTCTCTGTTCTCAGCAGCATGATCCTCGCATCTGCATGGCGTGCGGCGAGAACTGCGCCAGACCCCGAACTGACCCTGAACCTGGACGATCATCACGGATCGGGCGATGCACACGGCCATGGTCACGGCGATCAGCCACAGACTGTGGTCGATATTTCAGTCAGTTGTTTACGAACCATTCTGATGACGGCCCTGGTTGCCAGCGTGGGCTTCGTCCCGATGGCCACCAGTGAAGGATCTGGAGCTGAGGTACAGCGGCCGTTGGCGACCGTCGTGATCGGCGGCGTGATGAGCAGCATGATCTTCACCCTGTTCATTTTGCCGATTCTGTTCGGACTGCTCGAATCCGTTCGAAAGATGACGGATAAGCGTTACGCGACTTGAGGTCAGGCGACCGGTCCCGAATGATCCCAGGCGTTAGCCGCAAGGATCATTCGGGACCTGTTTGCAGTCTGTTGCCGCCCGCCTTCAGCCCAAGCCCGATTACGGCAAGGGCATGAGGGAAGTGCAGCACACCAGCTCAAAGCCGATGGCTCCTCGCGCAAGGCTCATCCGCCAAAGTGAGAGTCAGCGACTTGCCGCACCAGTAGACTTGATTCGTCCCCGCGAGAATTGACTCGCGCGATCATTTGCTCAACGGAATCGGGCGCGAAGGATACGGGGTCGAAGGGCCAGGTCCTTCCGAATCAGGATATCGTCGTAGCCCCCATGAGCCGCGACGATTTCCGTGAGAGCGTCGGCCTGCTCGGGAGTAAACTCCAGTAGCAAGTGAGCGTTTTCTTTTGCGAAACGGGGGGCCGCCTCGATGATTTTTCGCAGCACATCCAGCCCGTCAGCTCCCCCATCCAGAGCAAGTCTCGGCTCGTGCTTGGCAACCTCTGCATCCAGTTGATCGATTTCCGCAGACGGAATATAGGGTGGGTTGCTGGCGATGATGTCGAACTTCGAATCAAGGGGCAGCCCCTGAAACAGATCTGATTCAACGAACTCCATCCGGTCGTCGACTTTGTGCCGAGCAGCATTCTCACGTGCGATCGCAATCGCCTTGTCGCTGATATCCGCCGCAGTCAGCCGGGATGTTTTCGCGTTCTTTGCCACTGCAATCGCGACGCACCCCGATCCAGTACACAGATCCAGAACTCGCGGCGATTCAATCGATTTCGCCAGATCCAGAACCTCGAGGACCAGTGTTTCGGTATCGGGTCGCGGGATCAGGACATCAGACGTGACTCGAAAACTGAGGCTGAAGAATTCACGCTCGCCCACCAGGTAGGCCACTGGTTCTGCTTTCGCGCGTCTCTGAACCAGCCCGCGCATGACGCCTCGCACTTCTTCGTCGAGAGGATCATCGAAGTGCGTGTAGAGTTGTATTCGAGGGCAGTGACGAGCATGTGCGAGTAAGATTTCTGCATCCAGCCGCGGGGTGTCACTGCCATGTTTCTTGAGGTGAGCCGTGGTCCACTCGAGTACACGACGCACGGTCCACGGTTGTTCCGAAGCAGACGGCGACTCGGAAGGAGCAGTTGTCACTGAATTCGTCCTTGAGTTTCACTCACACGGCGGAACAAGTCTGGGCGTCAAGTAAGCCCTGACGTTCTGACTCAATCATTCTAGCCGAGTGCGTTACCGCCACGAAGCCGTTCTTCACGGTCGAACTGAATTAATGCCCCCACGACTTCATCCAGATCACCCTGAATAATCTGGTCCAACTTGTGGACTGTCAGATTGATTCGGTGATCGGTCAGTCGATTCTGCGGGAAATTATACGTCCGAATTCGCTCACTTCGATCTCCAGACCCGATCAAGGTCCTTCGTTGATCAGAGCGTTCTTTGTCGGCCATGGCCTGTCGATGTTCAAGCAGTCGGCTGCGCAGCACACGCATGGCCTTGGCCTTGTTCTTATGCTGACTCTTTTCGTCCTGAATCCTGACCACAAGCCCGGTCGGAACGTGAGTGATTCGCACGGCCGATTCGGTTTTATTGACCTTCTGACCACCCGGACCACCGGCACGCATGGTGTCAATCTGAAGATCTTCGTCACGAATCTCGACATCAATATCAGTCGCTTCTGCCATCACCGCAACGGTCGCGGCACTGGTGTGGACGCGGCCCTGTGTTTCCGTCTCGGGAACGCGCTGGACTCGATGACCACCACTTTCGAACTGCAACTGGTGGAAAGCTCCTTCACCAGTGATCGACAGGACGACTTCCTTCATCCCCCCCAGTTCATTGGCCGAGAGCTCGAGGACTTCGAATTTCCAACCCCGTTTCTCGACGAACTTGGTGTACATGTCGAACAGATCGCGGGCAAACAGAGACGCTTCGTCCCCCCCTGTCCCCGCCCGGATTTCCATGATCAGGCTGCCACGGGTCAACGAATCGCCCGCTGTCACCATATCTTCGAGTTCGGTGCGAAGCACGTCGTACTTGGCTTGCAGCTCTGTTTGCTCTGCCAGTGCGTACTCGCGAGTCTCATCGTCGTCCGCCGTCTCGACCATCTCCTGGACGGAGGCAAGCTCCGCTTCCAGCGAGTTAAACTCGCGTACCGAGCGGGCCACTTTTGCCAGTCCCCCATGCTCACGCTGACAATTGAGCATCTGAGTCGTATCGGCGAGCACCTCAGGATCCTGGAGCATTCGTTCCAGTTCTTCGTAGCGAGCCAATTTAGACTGAAGCGTGGGAAACATGGTGACCGTACGACTATTGACGGAACAAAAGGGAATGCAGCACAGTCTCTTGCAGCCGATCAGAATGACCGCAGAAAAACGGGCAACCTGCGTCTGCCAAACTCATTCTGGATTGCGATGCAGCAATTGCCCTCAAGTGAGGGCCTGAGGCGGCGAGCGACCAACTTTGCGAGGGAACGCAGACCACGTCGACGCCAAAAATTCGACCGAGCGGCGATCACCATCCCTCTGAAACAGGTGCAGCCGAGGAGTACGGCGATCAGCGCTGAACGATCAGCGAAATCCAGATCGTCTCGAACATGAATCTCAACCGGCAGCACGACTTCATCCGGAAGAGGGACGTGCCGCTCGAGAAAATGGATCAGATTGACGGCGAAACTCAAAAGCCTACGGTACGACCCACCCCTTGTACGAGATGAGTCGACCGATCCGACAGCAGCAAACTACTCTTTTGGAGCTTCGGCAGTGCCTTCGTCTTTCTTGCCCCAGTTGTATTTGCGCTGGAATTTTTCCACGCGGCCCGCAGCGTCGATGAACTTCTGCTTGCCGGTGAAGAAGGGGTGCGAAGCAGAGCTGATGTCCACCGTCACCATGGGAAGGGTTCGGCCTTCGAACTCAACCGTCTTCTGAGTCTTGATCGTAGACCCAATGACAACCTGAACTCCCGTCGACGTATCCTGAAAGACCACGTCTCGATACTCGGGATGAATGCCCTCTTTCATGATCCAACCTACCCTGCAAAGTGACGACGGCCCGATGTTCGCGCGACATCGATGGGCATCTTTTTTTCAAAACAGAACCGGAATTGCGGAATTCGCCCCGACCGCAACGGGACTTGGAAGTGTAAGTATTGGCGTCAATGCTCGCAAGGCTTTCATTCTCATTTGTCCAGCCACTTTCAAAATGTTCGGTTTTATCGCAAACTGGGCTGCGACGAAGGGCTCTTAATTTCCGTCGAGAATCGGTCCATGACAACACTTACGGTCGAAAACTATTTGAAAACCACCCTGCTGACGGGCCTGAAAACAGGTTCCGACTGGGTGACGACAGGTCAACTCGCCACTGCAATGTCCGTCGCGCCGGGTACGGTCACGGCCATGCTGAAAACCCTGTCAGAAACGGGACATGCCGATTACCGCCCCTACGAAGGGGTTCGGCTGACGGAAACCGGGCGCCAGATCGCCCTGCGGATTCTCCGGCGACACCGCTTGATTGAACTGTTTCTTGTGAAAACGCTGGATCTCAACTGGGACGAGGTTCACGCCGAAGCTGAAAACATGGAGCATGCCGTCAGTGACCGGTTAGTTGACCGGATTGACGAATTCCTGGGACATCCAGTTGCCGACCCCCACGGGGACCCGATCCCATCTGCCGATGGGGCCATGCGCGGCAACTCTGAACTCGCAATTCCGCTGGACACAATCGAGTCCGGCGCCACGATTCGCATCGTCCGCGTAACCGAGCAGGGGAGTGACTTCTTGCGGTTCCTGGGGGATTCGGGATTCTCCCTGCTCAAGGAATGTCGCGTGATCTTCAACAGCCCCGAAGCCGGGATCGTGACCACTGTGATCGATGGTCGCGAAGTGACGCTGGGGCACCCGGCGGCCCGCCACGTCCTGGTCGAACGGGTCGGGGATCAGTAGTTCCAGCCTGTGATCCTGCCATCGAACAACTGCCAAGAGCATCCGGAGCCCCGCGAGGGTTCCTCCTACCCTCCGGTTCATCTCACAGCCGGACTTTCTACCCGAGATCCACGACCCAACCACTTCCCACCGGAATGCATTCGCTGATTCAGGAAGTTCGTACCGGGAAGCAGTGATTGACCTTCAAAGTTCGTGATTTCGTTTGAACTTGTGAATCTCTGCAGCGAAAATAGAACTGTCGCAAAACGCAAGTTTGATGGTTGGTGGCTCGGTTTTATACCACCGAGTCAGTTGTAACCCGCAGATAACACCACTTCACGACGATTCCTGCGTTTTGCCACGGCCGCTGTGTGAGCGATGAGTGACCGATTCGTTAGAGGATCGATTCGTTATCAGGAGGATTCCCTCAACCACTCCAAGAACGTGACACCCTGGGGATGGGACGCAAGTCTGTCAGGGCCCCGGCGAGAGGGGATTAATTCACGTCACTGGAAATCCCCACCAATCCACCGCAACTGAACTGTTTTACGATCGTTCACGACTAAGAGGAGACCGAACTGTCGCTCGTCTTTTCTACGATGACTCCAAATTGCGGTCGGGGTAGCAAGTGGCTGCGGAACTCAAAAGTGTCTCTGCCCTGCGTTTTTTTCTGTTGGCCACGTCAACACTGGCTGTTGCCGCAGTCGTTTCGCTAGCGCTCTGCCAGGCGTTTCCGCCACAGCGGCCGGGAAGTGCTAGCCGATTTTCGTCGGCGTTCATCCTGAGCACGTGGCTGTTGATGGTGGGAAGCGGATTTCTGCTCCGCGCAATCGAGGCCGTGCGGCGCGAACGGCAGATCCGGTTTCGTCGCTCCCTTTCGTGGGCTCTCGCGACAGGAGCGTTGTTCGTATCGGTCCAGGCATACGCCTTAAACTATCTGATACAGAGCCGAACCAGGGATGAAGCGTCGAGTGCCATGGCTTCTTTTGTCGCTGTCATCGCTGCGTTGCATGCGATGCACTTTCTGATTGCGTTGCTGTTCCTCTGCTACATCATTGTGCAGGCTAACGCCGACCGGTATGACCACGAGTACTACTGGGGGGTCACGATTGCAGCCTGGTTCTGGCACGCTCTCGGTATTGTCTGGATCGTCATTCTGTTCGTAATGGCAATCGCACGACTCTATGAATGAGGCCATGCACGAATCAAGGAGCCAGTCGACCGCCAGCGAGGCCGCCCGAAATGGCAGCCCTCCCATAAACGAATACGCCAAATCGCTTTTAAAGCCCTCAAGACGATGTCACACGGTCAAACAGCGCGGCGCGATTCTGCTTTGGCAGAATTCGCTTTCGCCGCCGCACGAGCCTGTTCCGAAAGCCCTTCTGCAGAAATGATATCGACGAGATCCTGAGCCAGCCCGTCCATCTCGATCACCAGCGAATCCACCCGTCCGGTGAAATACATGTACATAATCAGCGACGGAATGGCGATTCCGAGTCCTGCCGCGGTGGTCAGCAACGACAATCCAATTCCGCTTGCCAGCGCTTCCGATTTACCCATCGCCGCGCTTTGCGAGATGCGGTTAAACGAGTCGATCATCCCCACCACAGTCCCCAGAAGTCCCAGAAGCGGAGCGATTGTGGCAGCACCATTTAGAATGCGAATATGCTTTCGCAATTGACTGACCTGCCGTTCCCCGCCATCGATGATGGCCTGCTCTACTTCGACACTACTTT
>NZ_DASWWZ010000132.1:0-11811 GCF_036405755.1 Schlesneria sp. | reverse complement strand
GGCCGAGCCTCATTTGAGGCTCGGCCCACTTTGATTTCAGGGGGTGGTCCAGGCGGCACCATCCGGAAAGGAAAACTCTGCAATCGACTCTGGTTTCATCGTGATGCTGTAACCGGGTGCTTTGGGAGGGACATAGTGGCCGTTCCGCATCTCGACAGGATCCACGAAATGCTCGTGCAAGTGTCCGGCAAATTCACAGAGACGGTTCTCGAGCGAACCACTGACGCAGATGTAGTCGATCATCGCCAGGTGCTGAACGTATTCACAGAGCCCTACACCGCCAGCATGGGGACAGACAGGAACGTTAAACTTGGCCGCGAGCAGCAGAACGGCGAGCACCTCGTTGACTCCACCAAGCCGGCAACTATCGATCTGGCAAACTCCGATGGCGCCGGACTGGAGGAACTGCTTGAAGAGAATCCGGTTCGCACAGTGTTCGCCGGTCGCGACCTGAATCGGAGCCACCGCTTTGGCGATCGTTAGATGGCCCAGAACGTCATCAGGGCTGGTCGGTTCTTCGATGAACCATGGTTTGAACTCGGCCAGCGACTTCATCCATTCAATCGCTTGGGGCACCTCCCAGACCTGATTCGCATCAACCATCAGTCGGCGTTCCCAACCAATCTCTTCGCGAATAATCCGGCATCGGCGGATGTCGTCGTTCAGGTCGCGTCCCACCTTGATTTTAAAGACGTTCCACCCTTGAGCGAGGCAGTCGCGGCACAAACGGCGCAGCTTGTCATCGTCATACCCCAGCCATCCTGCTGAGGTGGTATAGGCGGGATATCCTTCCCGCTGCAGTTGCGCAATTCGCGCCGACTTGGTGGGTGCGATCCGCGAGAGAATCTGAAGGGCCTCACCGGGACTGAGGACGTCGGTGAGATATCGGAAATCGATGCACGCGACGAACTGCTCAGGCGTCAGATCGGCGACCAGTTGCCACAACGGTTTGCCTTCCGTCTTGGCCCAGAGATCCCAGACGGCGTTGACCACGGCCGCTGTCGCCAGATGGATGACCCCCTTGTCCGGACCGACCCACCTCAACTGGCTGTCTCCGGTGATATGACGCCAGAAGCCCGCCATGTCTGACGTAAACGATTCCAGAGTCCGGCCCACAACGAGCGGCGCCAGCGCCTCAATCGCAGCGACACAAAGTTCATTCCCCCGACCAATCGTAAAGGTCATACCATGCCCTGCGGCGTGGTCGGCCCGATCCGTCTCCAGCACGACATAAGCGGCCGAGTAGTCTGGATCGGGATTCATCGCGTCCGATCCATCGAGCATTCGAGATGTCGGAAAGCGGATGTCAGATGCCGTCAGTCGCGTGATCGTCGTGGGCATGAGTTGAAGTATCTTTATCTGGGGGAACCTTGCACAGATATTTGCGTGGAATGGTATCGCGAGTGCCCGGACCGTTCCACTTCCCGAAATGTGCAAATACCAATCTGCACCAGGCCCATGACTCGCCGGCGGAGGTCGTACGTCGTTGACCGGGGGAACCAGAACTGATACGATTTCAAAGGTTAGTGATAATTACGGCGAACCATTTTCCGTCTCCATTGTCTGCCCTGTACCATGACACCATTTTCGTTCCTGCTACTGGGCCTGCTAGCTCGCTGAGATGCGAGGTTCAGGGAACGTCTGGTCGCACGATATGCACATGTTCACCCTGAGACCTCGTGGTCTCAGGGTTTTTTGTTTTTACAACCCCGCTTCACGCTGGATCGTCACAGGGTGGAGTGGTCAACTGACGTTTGTCCCGACGATTGCCCCTGGTCCTGAATAACCTCGAACCGACACGGAACAACGATCGAGCATCAATCAACCGATTGATGTTGTCACCTTTCACTTTTCATTGTGAAACACACCATGCCTGATCATGTAATCATCTTTGACACGACCCTTCGCGATGGCGAGCAATCCCCCGGTTGCAGCATGACGACCCCTGAGAAACTCAAGGTGGCAGAAGCACTCGTGGAACTGGGTGTCGATGTCATCGAGGCAGGGTTCCCCATCACTTCCCCGGGCGACTTTGAATCCGTTCGTGCCATCGGGCAGAAGTTCGGCGACCGTGCCACGATCTGCGGGTTGGCTCGCTGTCGACGCCTGGATATCGAGCGGGCTGCAGAAGCGTTGAAGGGAATCGCAAAACCGCGCATTCACGTCTTTCTCGCGACAAGTCCCATCCATCGCGAATTCAAGTTGAAGATGGCCGAGCGTGAGATCGTCAAAACCGCGGTCGAACACGTGAAGCTGGCGAAGTCGTTCTTTGAGGACATCGAATTCTCGCCCGAGGATGCCGCTCGGACAGAACTCGATTTCCTGGCCGAAGTCGTCGAAAAGGCGATCGAGGCGGGTGCGACCACGGTGAACATTCCCGACACTGTTGGATATGCGACTCCAACACACTATTTCAAGGTCATTTCTCATCTGAAGCAGCATGTCTCCAACATCGACAAAGCAGTGATCAGCACTCACTGCCATAACGATCTGGGACTGGCTGTCGCCAATAGCCTCGCCGCAGTCGAAGCAGGGGCCCGGCAGGTGGAATGTACGATTAACGGATTAGGCGAGCGGGCAGGGAATGCCGCGCTTGAGGAAATCGTCATGGCCTTGAAAACGCGCAAAGACTATTACGGAGTCGAAACGCGTATTAACACACCAAAGCTGTGTGGTGCCAGTCGCCTGGTTTCGAGTATCACCGGGATGCTCGTTCAACGAAACAAGGCGATCGTGGGCCAGAACGCCTTTGCACATGAAGCCGGGATCCATCAGGACGGCATCCTGAAAGAACGCAGCACGTACGAGATCATGCGGGCAGAGGATGTCGGCTATGTCGGCGCGAACCTTGTTCTCGGCAAGCACAGTGGCCGGGCCGCGATCCGCTCACGCGTGATTGAACTGGGCTACCAACTCGACGAAGCTCAGATCGAGACCGTCTACAAAGACTTCATCGCCCTGGCTGACAAGAAAAAGGACATCTATGACGCGGATATCGTGGCACTGATCGATAACAGGTTGACCGTCACGACGGATCGCTGGGAACTCGTTCGCTTTCACATCGCCGCCGGGACGGGAACGATTCCCACGGCGACCGTCGAATTACGAGATCTGGCGTCAACCAAACCAGCGGGTCTCGATGGAGTCGACGAATCGACTACGACACCCAAGACCCACAAGGATGCCTCGATCGGTGACGGGCCTGTGGACGCCGTCTGCAAGGCCATGGAACGAATCGTCGGCATCAACGCGGAATTGAAAGACTATCAGGTGCGAGCAGTCTCCGGGGGCGAAGACGCCCAAGGGGAAGCTTCCGTCGCGATCGTTTATCACGGTCGCCGTTATCACGGCAAGGCCGTCAGTACAGACGTCATTGAAGCCAGTGCTCTGGCTTATTTGAAGGCATTGAACAAGGTCCTCCGCGACTGTCCAACGGAGAAAGCATTGCCAGGGGTCTGAGTTCACATCCGGTTGACAAATGACAACAAAAACCAGGCGCGGGGGAGACGTTTCCCATCGCGCCTGGTTCTACGTACGGCTAACTCAATCCCGATCTGCTGATCGGAGTGACCTCGCGATGGAGCGACAAAGGGGAAGACGTGCAGCGACTTCTCAACTCACCGTTGCTGCGGGACGAGCGGAACGAAGACCACGCCGAATCAGCCATTCGTGCATCAGGAACAGTAACGACGACAGCGCAATGGCAATCAGTGGAATCGTTTCCAATCCTGGTTTTCTCGCCGCGATTCCCGCAGCTCCGGGAAAGAGAGCAACCCCCAGCATGGCTGCACTGACCTGAAATCCGATGGCATGTGCTGCCTTGGTCGCGCCGAGACGCTGAGGTGTCCTTGCCATCAGGCAGGGAAAGACGCAGGCAAGTCCCAGTCCCGTGAGCAGGACACCAGCCAGCCCGACACCGACAGGAGACCGGACGGTCAGCATCAAAGTTCCGCAAAACGTAATTACGAGCGAGCACCGCACCATCCGGTCCAACCCGATTCGATCGGCGACCATTCCCAGCACGACTCGTCCCACGCCAATCGCACCGAAGTACGCCCCTGCGAACATTCCCGCTGTCTTCGCAGGCACATTTCGTGATTCTGTGAGGATCGTGTAGCACCACTGACCGACGGTGAATTCCAGGCCGGTATACAGGAAGAACACCACAATACTCAGTTGGACGAGCGGGTCGCGGAGTGTTCCCAGCAGTCCCACGGGTTTCGCTGTAGGGTCGCTGTCTGTCGTGGCGGGCTGTTGCCACCACTGGCGCGTCGCAAGAAAAAGACAACTCATCAGCAGCAGGACCACCGCCACCAGCACGTAGCCCGTTCGCCACGATCCCCGATTGACGATCATGGCCGTCATCAGCAACGGACCGACGGTTGCCCCGACGCTGTAACACGCGTGCAACCAGTTGACGTGGCGCGTTGAGAAGTAGGTCGAGGCATAGCTGTTCAGGGCACTATCGATTCCTCCGGACCCCAGCCCCCAGATCACCGCACATGCAACGAACAAAGACCAGACAGGAGCCGAAGCAAAACCGAACATGGCGACGCAGACGAGCAGGCTGCTTCCGGTGAGAAGTGTTCCCACTCCCCATCGTGACATCAAGCCTCCACCGAGAAAGCTGGAAGTGCAGTACCCGCATCCCAAAGCGATGAACACCAGCCCGAAGTGATCTTGCGGCAGAGAGAATGAATTACGGACAGACGGCCAGGCGACTCCCGCCACCGTGTCCGGAAGCCCAAGACTGATAAACCCCAAATAGGCAATCAGCAGCAGGAGAGTCTTGCGCCACGCAGTCGCCGGGGGAGGTTGAGTAGCCGATTCGATGACTTCGCTCATTACTTGGTGTCGACCTGTATGCCGTCGAGTTTTAACGCTGCGACCGCTTTCTGTGAGAGATACGTCCCAAGCCATTCCGCGAGACGTTCGTAGACATCGTCAGGAATGGTATGCCCCTGACCATGATTGAGCAGGCCGAGACGGGGAGAATCTGAGAATAATCGATAGACCGGCAGTGCGGCACCGATCAGCGGCCAGCTTCGGTCTCCATCGGCGGCTCCAGGCCCAGTCTCACCCCCCAGCACCAGGAACGCGCGCGGGGCGATGAGAGCCACCAGCTCATGGTGATTCCGGCCAAACGAGGCCTCTTGGATTTGCGGCCCCAAGTACCACGGTGCATCCCAGTTTGTGGACTTAAGAGCCATTCCTCCTTCGCTGGCAACTGCGGCCTTGATCCGCTCGTCAAACGCCGCCAGATACAGCACCTCTTTTGCACCAAGCGAATGTCCGACAGCCCCAATCCTCGTTCTGTCTACGTGCGGTTGAGCCTCCAGGATGTCGACGGCTCGACGTGCATCGAACAACATTTTGCGCATGCCCAGCGACTCGGGATGACGAGCACGGTATCTGTCGACGGCCGCCGTCAGACTCGGAGCGTCCTGCCACAAGAAACAGCGGGGACAGATGACGACGAACCCGCGCTGTGCCAGCTTCAGTCCTAACTTGCGGGAGTCGGGACCACTGACTCCTGCAATTTCGTCGATCGTATCCTGGGCTGTGTGATGCAGTGCCACGATGCCCGGAAGCAAGGTCCCCTCCGTCACGTGAGCAGGTCGCAGCAGATAGGCCTCGACGAACAGATTCGGTTCACATTCGTAGCGAATCAGGTCCCGAATGACACCCCCAACGGACTCACTTTTTAGCAGTTGCGTCGCTGTCCCCTCAGGTGTCTGCGGACTGGGTCCAAGAAAATCGTCCCAAGCCTCGATCAATTCCCGACGCCGCTCATGCCATTCATCCAGGTTATGGACCTCGCCACCGCTTTTACGCATCAGGAGGGGTTCCATGAACCCGACATCGAAACTGACCTCCCGTTGGGGACTTTTCTGAACCTCACCCAGCCAGCGGACATCCAGTTCACCGGCGTGCAGTGAGAGAGGCCTGACGAAAAGCAGAGCCATATGGCAGACAAGCGGAATGCGGACTCTCATTGTCACCTCAACTCTGTTTTAGTGGATCACAGCATCCCCAACCACGGCCCCAAAAAAACTGCGAAGTAGGGGAGGTCCAAAGCACATTCCAAAGTGCCAGGAAGCGGACGAAGAACGACCGGCGGTTAGCTCGAAGATCCGCTACCTGGCATAACTCCCGTCGAAGGGTCACGTCGCGACGAGCTCAGCTTTCAATCGTCGGAGTGGCAGGTCCCTTTCTCAGAGTGCTGTGTTTCATTCCGTAAAAGTAGTAAATCGCAAGCCCCAGTCCCATCCACGCGATCAGTCGCAGCCAGTTTGCTGCAGGGAGTGAAAACATCAACGTGAGACAAGCCCCGATGCCCAGCAGGGGAACAAGCGGAACCAAGGGACAACGGAACGGACGAGGCGCATCTGGGTTTGTGTACCGCATGACGAGAACGGCAGCGCAAACGATTACGAACGCGAATAATGTTCCGATATTTGTGAGGTGAAGAAGGGCATCGATGGGTAGAAACCCTGCCAGAAAAGCAACGAACACTCCGATCGCGATTGTGCTTTTCCAGGGAGTGCGAAAGGTGGGATGCACATCTGCGAAGAATGCTTTGGGAACAAGCCCATCTCGAGCCATTGCCAGAAAAACGCGTGGAGCGCTCAGCATCATCACCAAAAGAACTGACGTGATTCCCGCCACGCCGGCAGTCGCGATGATCACTTCGGCCCAAGGAATTCCCGCATTTTTGAATGCAGACGAAATTCCCGAGTCTTTGTCGATCTGGTCATATTTCACCATCCCTGTCAGTACAGCAACCACGGCGACGTACAGAATCGTGCAAATTAACAGCGACGCAATAATCGCGATGGGAACGTCACGTTGAGGGTTTCGGGCTTCCTCTGCGTGGGTCGATACAGAGTCAAAACCGATGTAAGCAAAAAAGATGATCGCAGCACCGGCCAACATTCCGACGGGCTCTTGTGCCGCGTTGGTTTCGCCAGCAACGTGATACCCGAAGATGTTCAAACCAGTCCAACCATAGGGAGCAAAGGGAGTCCAATTCTCCGGGTGAATGTAGAACGAGCCGACCAGGATCACAAAAACCACCGCAGCGACTTTAATAAAGACCATCAACGCGTTGAATCCCGCACTCTCGGAGATTCCCTTGACGAGGATGAATGTCATGATTGCAACAATCAGGACCGCAGGAAGATTGAAATACGATCCTGTCAGAACAAACTGGTCATTCTCAAAAACCACCGTCGCCCTGTTTAATGACGAGGGAAAGTGCAGTCCAGCTTTAGATATCACTGTCTGAAAATAGCCAGACCACCCGTTCGCGACGGTCGCGGCTCCCACCGCGTACTCCAGAACCAGATCCCAGCCAATGATCCAGGCGAAGAGCTCCCCCATCGTGATATAAGCGTAGGTGTAGGCACTGCCAGCGACCGGTGCCATCGAGGCGAACTCGGCGTAACAGAGGGCTGCAAAGATACAGGTCATGCCTGCCACGATGTACGAAATCATCAGGGCTGGTCCCGCCGTTTCACTGGCAGCTTTACCGGTCGCGACAAAGATTCCTGCACCGATCACCGCACCGACCCCCAGGGATGTCAGATTGACCGGCCCGAGGCACCGCTTCAGACGCTGATCCCCTTTCATGTCGACTAATAGCTCGTTCAGATCTTTGCGGGCAAACAGCTGACTCCAATTCATCGCGATTCCTTCGGATGGAAGTATGACGGTCGCAGAGATCGGGACCGACCGACTGAGCACGTTCGTTATCTGGACAAACGGTAACGCCCAGCAGGAGTCATTTTGAAGCTCCACGCATCGAAAATCTGACATCAGGGCTTCGGAAAGCCGCTGGTAGGGTCCTCGCAAATGGGCTTCCTGTTTCCTCGGCTTGCAATTATCTTGAACGCATCAGAAAATGCGAATGTTTAGCAAATCGATTCTGCGCAGCCAGGGGAATTCGGATGGCGATTCAATTACAGGGTTCCAACCACGGTACTGCCAGTTCCGGTTCAGTCGCAACAATTCCGCAATTCGCTCCTCCCCCCTCGGATCTGATTCAGATTGGCCGTTCCCGCCGATGGTTCCTGCAGACCGGAATGGCAGGTATCGGCGGATTATCACTTCCTGCCATGATGAACCTGCAAGCACAGTCCGCCCGTGCAGAAGGATCAGTCACGCCGCAGCGCAAGAAGTCTGTGATTCTCTTCTGGCTTTCCGGGGGGCCCAGCCATATCGATATGTGGGATCCCAAACCCAACGCCCCTCGCGAAATCCGCGGCCCCTATTCCACGATCTCTACGAAAATCCCTGGATTATCACTGTGTGAGCATTTACCGCTCCAGGCCAGTATCGCTGATAAGCTTTCCTTCCTCAGGGCCGTCGATTGCAAGACAAGCAATCACACGCCGATCACAATGCAGGCGGGGAATCCACTGGCCCGTCGAACCGACGACAACAAGGACGGTGGTGGCTACCCGTCAATGGGTTCCGTCGTGGCCAAGTTCCGAGGCTCAAATCATCCTGATCTGCCCCCGTTCGTAGGTCTGGCTCCATCCTGGGTTGCGGATGTCTGGGAATCGGGCCATATGGGATCTGCGTATAACCCGGTCAAAGGGCTCGAACTATCAGGCAAGTTTGGACTCCCCAAGGGCATTCAACTGGATCGCCTGCAGGACCGCGATCGATTGCGTCAATCGTTCGATCGGTTCCGTAAAGACTTGGATACCAATCGAACACTGGAACACATCGATCGCTACAACGCACAGGCATTCGAAATGGTGGCGAGTGGCCACGTTCAACGAGCGTTTGATCTGCAATCTGAAACTGACGCCACGCGTGACCTGTATGGCCGCAACAGTATCGGCGAAAAGGCAATCCTGGCCCGACGACTTGTCGAAGCTGGGGTGACCTTTACGCTGGTCAGCGGTGCATGGGGCTACTTCGATCATCACGGTGATTCGGTGAACTGGGGAGGGATCGAGAAAGGATTAACCCCGCTTCTGCCGCACGTCGACCGAGCACTCTATGGCCTGGTGATGGATCTCGAACAAAGGGGTTTGCTGGATTCGACGCTGATCCTGATGATGGGCGAGTTTGGTCGCGCTCCCGTCATCAATAAAGATGCCGGCCGCGACCATTGGACCAATGTGATGTCGATGGTCGTCGCTGGCGGCGGACTGAGGCATGGTCAGGCTGTCGGTGCCACGGATGACAAAGGTTACGATGTGAAAGAAGGGCTGGTCCGCCCTCAAGATCTCGCCGCGACCGTCTTCCGCTACCTGGACATTGATCTTGGGTCTCACTGGGTCAATCCTCAAGGTCGCCCGATTCCGATCGTCGTCGAAGGGGGACGACCAATTCCTGAATTGATCTGAATAACCGGGCTTCCACCTTTGGATTCCGGCTCGACTAAACCCGGATTGAACACGCCGGGCGGTGGGAACCTCATGAGGCCGTCGGCCCCTGCCAAATTTCCAAGAAGGGATTTTCCATCCCTCCCGATCCCAGCTTACAGTAACTCAGCTTGCGGGACCTCGGCTGGCCCCGATCTCGAGTCACCTAATCTTCGTGCTGTTGAAGGTTTGCTCTCAGGGAGCCAGATCGAGGCAGACCAGTTTTCCGGCTGCGTTTCTGCCGTAGACTTTTTTGTTCAGAAAGACTGGGACAGTCCAGCAGCGACCGGTCAGCATCGGTGACTGGGCGAGTTCTTCAAATCCCTCGGGGCTCGCCTTGGCCAAGATCAGCGTCCCGCTTTCACTCAAGATCAGCAGTTTGCCATCGACGATCATCAGCGAACCACACCCCATCCCTCGCTGCTTCCAGGCAACTTTTCCAGTATCAAACTTCATGCACGTCAATTGAACGACACGACCCAGGTTCGAATTGCCATCAAACCCGTAGAGATATCCGTCGAGCAGGATGCTGTTGTTGAAGTGGTTCCGCATCTCTTTATTGGTATAGATTTCCTTGAGTGTGGAGCTTTCCGCGTCCCACTCAAACAGGCCGCACCCAACGTTGTAGGCGGTCGAGATTGAGATCAGATCGCCCTGGATGATGGGAGTCGTCGCGTTCGTGCGAAACGGAGAGGACCACGACTTGAAGGCGACCGCTTTGCCCGTCATCAGCTCGGTAATCCGTAAGCCCGCACAGTCCAGCGTCGCAACCAGAGGTGTCTCGGTATCACGACGAAAGATCGCCGCAGACCCATATCCCGCTTCGTGAGGTTTCGTCTCCCAGTTTTTCGCGCCCGTAATCTTGTCATAGGAAACGACGCGACCTCCCTCAAGAATGACCTGGTTCCCTTCGATCACGGCAGAACTTGAAAAGCCCCACTCAGGATTGGGAACCTTCAGATCATCCTGCAGCATCACGCTCCAGTGAACTTCACCGGATTTCAGATTGAGGCAATAGAGCTGGCCTGATTTTCCAAGGGTATAGACGCGCTCGCCGTCAATCGTCGGTGTCGCACCGGGTCCCCCTTCGTGAAGGTTGTTATTGAGTTCGCACGGATAGCGATGCGTCCACAGCTCTTCGCCGGTATTTGCATCCAGGCACCACACGATCTCTTCACCCTCGACATGCCCCATCGTAAGCAGACGCCCCTGAGCGATAGAAACCGAACTGAAGCCAATTCCAATCTCACGCGACCAGTTAACCGGCAATCCCTCATCGGGCCACTCTGTTTTCCAACCCGTCTCGTGGGAAATTCCGTCCCGATTTGGGCCCATCCAGTTCGGCCATGACGGCTGAATCTCGGACTCAGCGTTCAACACCGCGGGTGCCAGAAACGAGACAGAGATCAATGCGCAAAGGGCCAGCCTCGAATAGAACATGCAACTACTTTTCCTGTATGACAAGTTAATCACTTCCGTGTTTGAGGAACGCCCCAGGATGATTCAAAGGGCGAAAGTCGAATGCCGATTCCCGAAATGACTGACGAGCTCGATCCGACACCGGCCCACATCGCAAAGCATGAACCATGCATAGAATCAGGCGTGGGGCGAACAGTATCGACCGATCCGTACAACGAAGCAAACGAACTGCAGGTTGGCTTCGCATTCAACGTGAGAACGGCCGTGATCATGCTTAAAAAGCTTGAAGGGCCCCGCTCAGTTTGGCACGAGTGGGTCTTTCGTCTTGAGAATGCCAGAAGTCAGTTGAGTCAGCGAGAATTTCTGCCTCCCTTGTTCGTCGAAATTAATCGGGTCGAGCCATGTGAGGAACGCCTTCTGAAGGTCAGGCCATTCGGAATCGATCGCGGCAAACCACGCAGTATCGCGGTTTCGTCCTTTCAAGACGGCCGCCTGACGAAAGGTCCCTTCGTAAGACAGCCCCAACCGTTGCGCAGCACGGCGGGAAGGGCCATTCATCGAATGACATTTCCATTCGTAGCGTCGATATCCCAGTTCAAACGCATACTTCATCATCTGGTACATCGCATCGGTGGCAGTGGGCCTCCCCTGGAGCAAGGGAGAGAAATTCAGATGGCCCACTTCGATTGACCCGTGGCTGGGATCAATCCGCAGATAACTGCAGACACCGACCGCCTTCTCCGTCTGCTGATCGATAATTGCGAAATAGAGTGGGTCCGCTGTCGATGCGGACTGTGTCAACCAGAGGATGTATTCGTCATAGGTTGGAAAGGGGCCGTATGGCAGATACGTCCAGTTTCGCCCCTCAGCATCGAGTGAATTTGCCTGGTACAGATCACCCCCGTGCTTCGCTGAATCCAGCGGTTCCAAGCGGCTGAACCGGCCCTGTATGGCGACTCGCTGGGGCAGGGGGCGGGGACACCAGTGGGGGACCTCGTCTCCTACGGGCTGT
>NZ_DASWWZ010000131.1:0-7987 GCF_036405755.1 Schlesneria sp. | reverse complement strand
AACAGGCCGGAACGAAGTTCCGGCCTGCTGGGATTGCTGTAGTAAAGATGTCGCAAAGCTTACTTCTTCGCGGCGGGCTTGGCAGCCTTGGTTGCCTTCGCGGCAGGCTTCGTTGCTGGCTTGGCCTTGGCAGATTTGGCTGGCTTGGCGGCCTTAGCAGCCTTGGTTGCCGGGGCCTTATCGGTTGTCTTAGCAGGGGCAGCTTTCTTCGTAGCCATAATCCGTGGCTCCTTGTGGGGGGGAGGCATTGGGTACCGGTTTTGGTAACTCGCTGTCTCTCTTTGGCACCCTAGCAAGAGAAACAACTCGAAAACGCGACACTCTATCTCTGAGTAGTGTTTCGTCCTTGAAACTTACCACTCACCCAGTGCGTTCGATCGTAAAACCGTTCGGCGATTGCGTCAAGCGGAATCTGTTGTTGGACAATAGTTTGTTCAAATTGGTCATTACGCAACTTCAATAAACTAGTGGGTGTGTCGTTGACGTAACCGTTCGCGACACCAGGCTTGGCCTGTTGCTTCTTTTTAGCCAATTCTGCTTGAGACAGATGACGAGGCTCGGGTTCAGGCGTCCGCCCGTAAGAAGGTCCGCTGATCAAATTTCGCATCGACGGAATATCCGCAAGAGATACTGAAACGGTGAACCTATTCCGCGACTTACGTTGCGTGCGAACGAGACTTGCGTCTGCGTGTATCGACAAATTCTGTCCGCACGTTCGTTATAAGTCTCACGTTTCAACACAGAGTACATCGGCTTGTTCAGCGTGCACGATGCGGTAAACTTATTGGAATATTCTGAATATTCCGAAACTTTACTGGTTTTCTCAGCAGCGATTCGTCCCAGTGACGTCAAGCTGACGAAAACGTTAACAACCGCAACCACTCGGGGCGGCGGGAACGGGCGAAACCGGCCGTAGCCTTGACTCCCCTTGCCGGGGGTAGAACAATTCGCCTGAATTGAGTCTCCTGATCGACCTTTGCTTTTGTCCGCAGAAACAGTTTCCATGACATCCATCGTCCTGTCCCCCGCGCTACGAAAATTGAAGCCCTCAGCCACTTTGGCGGCTGCCGCCAAAGCGAAGGAATTGAAGTCGAAAGGGATCGCCGTCCTCGACTTCACCTTGGGGGAACCGGACTTCAATACTCCGGCCAACGTGCGCGATGCCGCCATTGCCGCGATGAACGCCGGACACACGCATTACACCCCTTCAGGCGGGATCCCCGAATTGAAGAGCGCGGTTTGCGCTGCCTACAAACGAGACTACGGGCTGACGTTCAGTCCCAGCCAGGTTCTCATCTCGAACGGCGCCAAACATTCGATTCATAACGTCATCGCCTCGTTGTGCGGCCCCGGTGACGAAGTCATCATTCCGGCCCCCTACTGGGTCAGCTATAGCGCGCTGGTCGAATTGGCAGGTGCCACCGCCGTGCTCGTCGATACGACCGAAGAGAGCGGCTTCTGTATGTCACCTGAACAGTTCATCAATGCCATCACGCCGAAAACACGGCTGCTGATGCTGAACAATCCTTCCAACCCCACAGGTTCAACTTATCCCGCTGCCCAACTCGAGGCCCTCGCGCGAGTCGCCGTTGAAAAGAACATCCTCGTCCTTTCCGACGAAATCTATGAAAAGCTGATCTATCCCGGGGCCGAATTCCGTTGCTTTGCCAGCTTCGGACCGGACGTGGCCGCCCGGACCATTATCGTCAGTGGTGTCAGTAAGGCGTACGCCATGACCGGCTGGCGAATTGGCTGGACCATCGGTCCCGTCGAAGTCATCAAGGCCATGGACAACCTCCAAAGCCAGGAAACCTCGAATCCCTGCAGCATCAGCCAGTATGCCGCCGTGGAAGCACTGAATGGTCCGCAAGACAGCGTTGAAGAAATGCGGGTCGAATTCGAGAAACGGCGCGACTACGTCATGGAACGCATGCGACCCTGGCGGTCACGCTACGGAATCACTTTCGCCGAACCAGGCGGTGCTTTCTACGCGTTCTTCAACGTCAGTTCCTGCTTCGGCAAGAAACTGATGGGGGGAGCCCAGGTCCAGAATGCCTCCGAGTTCTGCAACGCCCTGCTCGAACACGCTCACGTCGCATTGGTCACCGGCGACGCCTTCGGTGCCCCCGGCTACGTCCGTCTCTCGTTTGCCACCAGCCTGGAACAAATCAAAGCCGGCCTGGACGCGATCGAGAAGTTCCTGAACGGCTGACCGTTACGGTGGCAAAAGACAGGCGTCATTTGCAGTCGCTCGACCAAAACGTCCCCTGCAATTGACCGCCGATCATCCGCAGAAAAGACCGCGTCGTCATCACAGACGGCGCGGTCTTTTCGTTTCTCCATTCCTTCGAAAACAACCACGGCTCACAGGCGATCCGCAACGCCGTCCGCAGTCCCCCCAACCTGGGCCTGATTTCCTGCTGCAAACCCGCATGAGATCCGTCCGTTTTTCACAACACATTGATCTCTATTTCGCCAGGCCTGCTTCCCGGTTACCAGCCTGAAGAAGATTGCGGTTCCCTCAATTGGGCGAAGCGGTTTGCTGGAGTTCCTGCAGCGCCAGGCGGACAAAACCCTGATGGCTTGCATGCATCGACCCGAGAAGTAATTCATCCACATCGGCCCAACGGACCGCGCGAGCATCGTCACCCGCTCTCAATCGGAGCCCGGCCCGCGCGGCCGGACTCAAATGCTGATGCAGCACTGTGGTTTCCATCCACGCATGATCTGTGTTGCGAGGATCATCGACGATCCCGGCATAGAGCACTTTGGAATTTTGGAAGCTGAGATCCGCCCCCGTCTCTTCCCGCAGTTCTCGAGCGACCGTCTCGGAAATGGCTTCCCCTTCGTCAACCATCCCGCCCGGAAGTGCACATGCGCCGGAATCCCCCCGCTCGATCACCAGAACCTGCAGGCGCCCCGTCTCCGGATCGACCGACGTTACCAGCGGGTCTCCCGCGAGATTTCTCCCCCACTTGCCGAGCAATCCCCTTCCACGGATTCCAGTCCGTCCCAGCGGATTCAATGGCCGCCCCCCTTCATCGACACGTACGGGGACTTCACCGCGGTCGGTTCGAGTCACGAACGGGCGGTTCACCGCTTTGACATCAGCCGGATCGGCCCAGTCCCCTTCATGTTCAAATACCTGAGGCGCCGTGTACTCGGGCGGATCATACTCCGCGAAAGGCAAATCCCAGGCCGCCTGTGACTCTTCCACAGGGAAGCGAGGTGGATAGCTTTTCTCGCTTTGCTTTCGATGTTTGGTTGGGGCCATCACGTCAAGTGCCCTCATGCAAGTCTCGCAACGGAAATCAGGCGGATACCACAATCGACGGCCACCGCAGCCGACAGCATCGACTCGCCGATGAGTCGCTCACGCGATTTCCTGAATCCGGGGAGCCCCAGACCTATTCGCCGGGGATTTGGATGGCCAGCCATATTGTCGGGTCCCACCCCCCTTCAATACAAGACGGCATTCCCGTGAACGGAAATCCCGATCTGTCAAACGGCCCAAGACGGGAGCGAATTTGCGGAGCGAGAGTTGTCCAGCGCTGGCAGTGCACCCGTCAGGCCGCCCGATTATTCGCGAGGCATTGTCACCGTCAAAAAAAACGCCGCCCGGCTGCCGTGTCATCGCGGCGACCGGGGCGGCGTCAGCCACAACCCGTTCTCTCAAGAAAAAAACATCTGGTCCGCTCGTAGTCGTCCGGTACTCTCCCTCTGGGGTATTCCCCTCCGAGTATGGCTCGTTTGCCTTACGCAAGAATATCGCGGACGACCGTTCCCGAGAGATCTGTCAGGCGGTAGTCACGACCGGCGAACCGGTACGTCAATCGTTCGTGGTCGTATCCCAAGAGGTGCAACATGGTTGCATGAAGGTCGTGAACCGAGACCGGGTTTTCGACCGCCTTGAAACCAAAGTCGTCCGTAGCACCGTAGATGGTCCCCCCCTTGATCCCCCCGCCTGCCATCCAGAGCGAGAAGCCCCAATGGTTGTGGTCGCGACCTTGCGATGCACCCGATCCGTTCTGCCCCATCTCCACCGAAGGTGTTCGACCAAATTCACCGGTACACAGAATCAGCGTCTTGTCCAGCAGGCCGCGCTGCTTCAAATCCTTGATTAACGCCGCCAGTCCCTGATCGCACTCACTGGCACATTTGCCATGTTCGTCCTTGATGTTGGAATGGCTGTCCCAGGGCTGCATCGCACCGTGCCAGGTTTGGACAAATCTGACACCCCGTTCGACCAGTCGCCGCGCGATCAGCAGTTGCCGGTTCTGTGGCCCTTCCCCGTACATTTTCTGGATATGTTCCGGCTCCTGACTGATATCGAATGCATCCGTCGCCTCGACCTGCATCCGATACGCCATCTCAAACGATTCGATCCGCGCTTCCAGAGCCGCTTCGCCCGGTCGTGAGGCCAGGTGACGCTGGTTGATCGTCTGCAGCAGCTGAAACTGCGATTGCTGCTGCTGAGACGACAATCGTTCATTGCGAATATGTTCGATCAAACGCGTCGGATCGGTCTGCGCCGTATCGACCAGTGTCCCCTGATAGACCCCGGGCAGGAATGAGGAACGCCAGTTCCCCGCTCCGGCGACCGGCAACCCCCCAGGACAGAGGACGATGAAGCCGGGAAGATTCTGGTTATCACTTCCCATGCCCCAGTTCAGCCACGACCCGAAGCTGGGTCGAACCAGACGGGAGTGCCCGGTATTCATCAGCAGCAGCATCATTTCATGGCTCGGCAACTCTGCGTACATCGAGCGAACAACCGCCAGATCGTCGGCACAGGTCGCCAGATTCGGCCAGATGTCACTGATCGGAATCCCGCTTTCACCGTGTTGTTTGAACGTAAAGGGGGAAGGGAGCGCCACTCCCGTTTTACGTTCGGTCTGCAGGTTCTCGAACGGCAACATCTGCCCCGCTCGTTTGGTCAGTTCCGGCTTCGGATCGAACGTATCGACCTGCGACATCCCTCCGTTCAGGAACACGTGAATCACGTGCTGGGCCTTACCAGGAAAATGAGTCTGCGTGGAAGCGTGCCCTTCGCTGGCCAGCAGGTTGGCCAACGCGACCGAGCCGACCCCCAGTCCACAACGCCCCAGGAATTCACGCCGATTAGGTTGTAGAAAATTTTGCATGGGTTCAGTCCAAAAAGATAAATTCGTTAGAAGCAAGCAATGCGTGAGCCAGTTGACTCCAAGGATCAACCGGATTTTTGGTCTCTTGAGGTGGTACTGCAGCCGCAGCCCCGCCCGGCGACCTGGCATTCCCGGCCTGACTGACGGCAGGCAGATTCGCGTCCACAAAGGCACGCGCCACGCGAAGCTCCTCGGCATCAGGATCGCGAGAAAGCAGCGAATGATAGATCCAGCGAACCCGTTCATCCGGATCCGTTGCAGCAGCCTGAGCACGTCCGGCCAGCTTGACCGCCCGGTCCTGAATGAACCCCGAATTCAATGCATACAGGGCCTGCTGCGGGACATTCGTGTCGGGCCGTTTGGCCGTACAGGTGATCGGGTTGGCTCCGTCAAAAGTACTCGACAAACTCGAAACGATATCGCGATTGATAAAGCCATAAATGCTGCGTCGAGGAACCACCGGTTCCGCACTCAGATCGATCGGCCGTCCTCCGGGCGTCAGATCCAGTTCGCCGGAAACGGCCAGCATGGAATCGCGCATCGCTTCCATCTCCAGTCGTCGACGCGGCATCCGCCACAAAAGTTCATTCAGCGGATCCTTGTTCCGGCTTTCGGCGTTTTCGACAGCCCCCTGCTGATAAACGTCCGACAGCATAATCCGCTTATGGAGCTTCTTGATTGACCAACCGTCGTCCGAGAACGTTGTCGCCAGATAGTCCAGCAGTTCGGGATGCGTGGGGGGGGAACCGCGCGTCCCGAAATCATCCGGTGTTCTCACCAATCCCTGATTGAAATGGTTCTGCCAGACCCAGTTCACAACCACGCGTCGCGTGAGTGGATTGTCAGGAGCCACGATCGCCTCGGCGAGTCCCAGTCGCCGTTCTCCGTCGCGGAATGCGGGCGCGTTCTGGTGAGACAGAGCCGTCAGGAAGCGAGCCGGCACGGCTTCACCTCGACTCAGTGAATTTCCCCGTAGAAAGACATGGAATGACGGCGGGTTCTTCGATTCTTCCAGCGTCATCGCCCGTGGGGGTGAACCGGGCGAGTTCAATTGCAGATCGTGAATAGCGCCCTTGCGGCCAGCCAGCGTGTCACTCACAGTTCGATTCAGCAATCTGACGGAAATCTCGTCGGACATCGCCGTCGGCGTATCAGTTGAATAGAGATGCCGACGCAACTGACGCGCAATGGGACTGTTGATCTCGGCATGGCCGGCATCTTCATCAGGAAGAATCGTCGCGCCAACGGCGCTCGCCAGGGAGGTCTCCAGCAGTGACTTGAGCCACGCCCGATGCACGTCTGCGAAAAGTTGACCGTAGGTTTCCGCCAACTCGATCAGCGTCTTCGGCTGCTTTTTCTCGACCGCATCAATGACGCGCGGATTCCAGGCAGGGGCATGCAGTCCCAAGCTTTGCTCGTTGGCAAATTGTTTCGGATCACCGTTCGCGGCCTTCATGCTGGCAACCAGTTCGTTGCAGCGAGCGGCGAATTGACCAGGCTCAACCTTGAAGAGCTGCACCCAGAGTCCGAAGACCGGATCGTCGGCGGGCATTTTGGCCAGATAGTCGCGCCAGCGGTTCAGCACCAGTGGCCGCACATCGTCGGTACGGTAGGAAAGAAACGCCGCAGACAGATCCTGCTCGGGCGTCCCCTTGGCCAGTTCAATCAGATACAGACCCACCTGCATCCGGATTCGCGTCCGCATCACTTCCGCCTGATCGCGAGCCATCTCCTGGTAACCAACCTGTCGCTTCGCCAGTTCCTTCTCGTAAGCCTTGAATTGATCGGTCGCTGCAGGAGTACCAATCATGGGAGGGAGTTCCACCGCATGGCTGCTCGCGAAGGTCGCGTAAAGTGCGTAGTAGTCCGTCGTCGGAATGGCATCAAACTTGTGATCGTGACAGCGGGCACACGCGACCGTCAGCCCCAGCAGACCACGACTGACCACATCAATCTGATCGTCGATCAAGTCGTGCACGCTGCGGTACTGCATCCCGACAGTCAAAAAGCCCAGTCCTGCAAGAGCCGGGTCATTCTCGGGAAGTCCGATCTGGTCTGCAGCCAACTGCTCGACGATGAACCGGTTGTAAGGAACATCGGCATTCAGCGCATTGATGACGTAGTCACGGAAGGTGTAGGAAAACGGAAACTTCGTGTATCCAATCGCACTCCCACCGTGCGTGTCCGCATAGCGCGCAATGTCGAGCCAGTGTCGTCCCCAGCGTTCCCCATATCGCGGTGAGTCTAACAGCCGATCAATCACCTTCTCGAAGGCATTGGGAGACGCATCGTGAACGAATGCCGTCACCTCGTCCCACGTCGGTGGCAAACCGGTGAGATCGAACGTCGCACGACGGATCAATTGCTCGCGTGAAATCCGGGGCGACAACTGAAGCCCCTGCTCTTCCAGCGCGGCGACGATAAATCGATCAATTTCCGTCGACGCGGACGATCGGGTTTCCGGAACAGGTGGCTTCTGGATCGGCTCAAACGCCCAGTGGTCTTCAAATCGCGCCCCTTCGGCAATCCATTTGCGAAGCAGTGCAATCTCGGGTTCAGTGAGACTCTTGCCATGTTCAGCCGGCGGCATTCGCAGATCCGGATCCGTCGACGTGATTCGTTTGATCAGCTCACTCTGATCCGGCTGATTGGCCACGATGGCCGACTGCTTACTGCTGGCCTCCTGATCCAGTCGCAACCCCGCCTCACGACGCTGTTCGTCCGGACCGTGGCAATTCAGACAGTGTTCGGCCAGCAGCGGGCGGATCTGTTTGCCAAAACTGACATCGGCCGCCGCGTAACTGCCGTACGTCACCATGCAGAAGACGACTGTTGCCGTCAGG
>NZ_DASWWZ010000130.1:0-5696 GCF_036405755.1 Schlesneria sp. | reverse complement strand
AGTGTCTCTCGACGGCCTCGCGAATACGAAAATGCTCCGTTCCCAGACTGAAACGGAGCAGGGGATTGTGTTGTCGCGATGCAGAGATCAGGCCACGTTCACGAAGACTTTGAGGGCTTCTTTGTCTTCGACCAGCAGCCGCATCATTTCTGCATAGTTATCCAGTCCGTTCACCGGATGCGTGAGGATGCGTTCTGTTACGCCGGGATATGTCATTTCGCCGAGTGCAAGACTCGCAATCCCTGACTCAAAGTGATGCCGGTTTCCGTTGACGCTGGAAACGAGCAACTTGTTGCCGAGCACCCATTCCAGGTTAATTTTTGCCGCATCAATCGTAACGTCGTGTTTGCCACCCGTAATGCTCGTCCAGACGACAGCTCCGTTGTGGGCGACCACTTCCATGGCACGGAAAGCAACCTCGGCATTTCCCGTCGCTTCGAAAATCAGGTCTGGCTTTCCGACCTGTTTGACGAGTTCGTGCATCGGTGTCTGCCTGGTGCTGACATACTTCGCACCATAGGCCTCGGCAATTTCCTGTTTCCGATGGGGTCCCGGACGCGTAGCAAGGGTGTAGACATCCATCCCTCGCAGCTTCAGCATCATGGTTGCCAGAAGTCCGATCTGGCCCGCCCCCAATACGAAGGCACGTTTCGGATTCCAGATCTGCAGTCGCTGTTGAGCGAGAAAAGCCTGTTCGATCGCTTTAGCACAAACGCTGGCAGGTTCCGACAGCACACCCAGGTGTTTCAAATTGACGGGGACTTTGACCATGTACTCCGCGTCGTCCACGAACGATTCGGCCATGTATCCATGACAGAGATTAATGCCGCGCTCGTAGTAGGTCTCTTCACTCGTGATGTCGTTTCGGCCGATGACGTCGTAGAGTGACGCGCCTGGCCGCCGGACAGTACACGAAACGTAATCGCCCACCTTCAGCTCAGTCACTTTATGACCGACTTCAATTACTTGACCGAAGCTTTCATGGCCGATGACGAGGTGTTCGCCTCCCGGAGGAGCATTGCCGTACAAAGCTTCGTTGATTTCGCGGTCGGTTGCATCCACGCCGACCTGCAACGTCTTGACGAGCACCGCACGCCCCTCAGGAATCTTGCAGACATGCGGGTGGGGCTGATCGAGCAGCTTCGGTGCGGGGACATCTCGCAGATGAACGCTATTCGGCTTACCAGGTAATACGGCGATGGCTTTCATGGCGAATTCGACTCGTCGAGTAGGATTGGGTCGGCGACGGGATTCTCCCCAGTGGGGAGCGCTTTTCGGTGCGAAGTGTAGCTGCGCGGCTGTCGCGGTTCCAGCACTTCGGCGAATCCTCGCCGTTTTCCCTCATCGTCCCGATGCGCCTCACGCGGTCAAAAGAACCTGATCAGGGGCAGGGCGGTGCAGTCGTTCCAACAGGTCGAGCAGATTACGCGGGTGCGATTTCAAAATGCACGCATCGATCTCGACCTTCCAGAGTTGATGGTCTTCCGTCGACAACAGACCAATCAGGTGAACGCCCAATTTCTGGCGGATCCGCTGAACGGACTGGGTTGCCTCGACCGTCGCTGGCAAGCCGAGCATGATCGCGCAGAATCGGGCATCGGGATCCGACTCGATGGAATCGAGTTGCCCCTCAAGCCCTTCAATCAACACAGGTTCGTATCCGGCCGTTCGCAGCACATCGCCAAACAGATGACGATAGAAGAGCGACGCTTCGACCAGCAGAATCTTTCTTGTGGGGAGCGTCGGCAAGCTTCGCGAGGGACCGATTACAGACCTTGATTCTTCCGAGATCGGAAGGAGCGATGGACCTGCGAGTTCATTCTGCAGCGAAAGCCGGAACGGGACGGGAGGAGCAGGCAGGTGCCTCGCCTGGGCAGCAGCGGACTGGTTACCGCGAGCCGCCTTCGCCCTGACAAGGGCTTCCTCGTCAGTCGCAGGTTCCAGAACAGTGTCATACAGGCGGACATGGTCGGGTGCTTTTGTCAGCCGACCAGCAACCGGCAGATCATAGTCCTGGCTGGAGGGAAGCACCTCGATCGGGGCCGCCGAAACCTCGATCGTGCGTGTTTTGACGGCTACGGCCCACGTCGCCTGCAGGGTCTGACATTCCAGCCGCTGCAGCAACTCCAGATCAGGGTACTCGGGCTCGAACTGCGCCGCGTCGAACTCATGCAAGAGGTATTCGAGGCTGCTGATGCCGCTTGAGAGGTCGGCTTTGTGCTGTTCCGTTAATTGCAACGAATCGGCACAGAAGCGTTCGAGGAACAACTCGAGCACCAGGCTGTTTCGAGCCATGCGGCGCAGGTTTAGGTCGTCGGCTTTACTCCAGAAAAGCTGCAGGCGACGAATGATTTCATACAGCCGTTCCCGGTCTTCCATCTCCTGCGGTGACGCGGAAAGCCATTGGTTCAACTGACCGATCAAGTGCCAGCCGGTTTCCAGCAATGACTCGATACGAGCCGGTTCCATTCCGCAGCCTCTTCACTCTTCCCGCATTCCGCATTGTGACAGAAAGTGGACCGACAATCGGTCGATTCTGCCGTACGAACAAAAAGCGATACTCTGTCTTCCAGCGAATATCGGTAAACCAGTCCACAGAAGTTCAACCCGAGTTCCGCGCAGCCCCTCAGATCAACAATCGCAAATTGGATTGATGCGGCGCGCTCGCTTCAGGACTGGTTGTCGCGATTCAATCACGATCGGCGACTTTCTCCAAGACCGGATTACGCTGGGTGCGACAGAATGCCGCCAGGAAATCGCAATCAGGTCGTCTGCCTGCGGAAATTGCCATGCGCACGCTTCACGCGTCTCATCGACCACGTCAGCCAGGAGATGGGAGGGTATTGAAGGTTCGATCCCCAGCATCACCCAGCCCCGGCACAATGTACTTGTGGTGATTGAGCTCGGGATCGATCTGTCCGACAAAAATTTGTGTGGCGGGGAACTGTTCGGTGACCGCTTTCACTCCGTCTCGTGAGGCAATGACGGACAGGAGTTTGATTGAGCGGACGCCCCATCTCTGAATAGCGGCGATGGCCATGCAGGCAGATCCCCCCGTCGCCAGCATGGGGTCCAGCAGAAAGACGACGTCCGGCGGCTGCGTTTGTGGCAACTTGTTGTAGTACTCTACCGGCTTCGCCGTCGCTTCGTCGCGATAGACGCCCAGATGCCAGACTTCTGCGTGAGGAACAAGATCGAGGATGGGATCCACCATTCCCAGGCCTGCACGCAGGATCGGGACGAGGGCCACTTTGGCAGTCACTTGCGTTCCCATCATCGACGTCAAGGGAGTCTGAATCGAAACCGGATGTGCGGTCAGATCCGCGGTCGCCTCATAGGCCAGTAGCGAAGACAACTGACGCAGCAGACTGCGAAACTCGTGGGGCGTTGTTTCGCGAGCACGTAATCTTGTGAGGTGATGTCTCACCAGGGGATGGTCAACTTCCGTTACTTGCGTCATGCGATAATCCTCAGGCGAATAGGAATGCGAGAAGCCTACGATGCAAGCCACTTTCGGAACAGAAACACTCCGAAAAGAGGGGGACGCGACCGGCGAGACGCCAATCGATTTGCGACGACTGCCAGGAGATCGAAGTTGAAACTCAAGGCAACCGGATGGGCGAACCGTCACCCCTCACGGGTTCATGTCGAGCCCCGGATTCCGCTCTCGACATCGGCTCAGGCCGCAGCCGCAAAAAAAGGGGCACAGACCCGAAGGTTTGTGCCCCATCTTATTGGAGAATCTCAAGTCGAAGTGGAATCTCGACAGGAACCAGCCAAATTCAATCAGATCGCCAGACGACGTCGAGAGAACGGGGCGGTAGAAATCGGCCCGTTCGAAGTGGGAATCGTCTCAGCAGGAATCGGCTTCAAGTTAACCGATGATTCCGGAACAGTACCGCAGTTGCCTGAGGCACATCCACCGCTGCCGCAGTTACCAGTAGCACAGCCACCCGTGCTGCAGGAGTTGCAAGTCACCGGGCAGACGGTTTCTGGAACCAGCTTGCAGACTTCGTAGTTCTCAACACGTGGAACACACTTGGTCACCATGCGGGTGCAGGTCTGCTGGACTTCCCGAGGAACACAGCGAGCAACTCGCTTGGTCACGGTGAAGGGCTCCTGGCGGCAGACGGTGTAAGGAACGCGGCAGGTCCGTGTTTCCATGACCGTGCGGCAGGTCTGATGGGGAACCTTACGAACGCATTCTTCGGCAACCATTCGGCAAACCTGGTAGGGAACTTTTCGTACCTGGGTTTCGCACACGGTACGGCAGACCTTAACAGGAATCTTCTCAACGACTTCTTCCGAAACCATGCGACAGACTGTGTATGGCACCCGCGTGACGATCGTCTCGGGAACCATGCGGCAAACCGTCACAGGACAGACCTGACGAACAACTTGTGGCTGGTAGGTCGTGCAGGGAATCTGGCGTTCAACGATGTTCGGGCACCAGACTCGCTTGCAGGTATAGAAACCTGGCATGCGTGTCATGCACAGTTGCGGACCGCAAGGGCCACAGACGAGCTTCGGACAGCAGGGCCCCGGATGATAGACCTGCTGCGGAACCCACTGACCACAGTCCTGTCGTTCCGTGCGATATGTCGTAACGGGACGCATGACGGTGTAACATCGTTCCTGATTGATCACTTCAGTCTGCTGTCGCATGACCGTCTGACGACATTCACGCTCGAGCGTTTCGGTGACGGGTCGCTGAACGCAGCGTCGGACTTCGCGGGTTGTGTCTTCAAACACTTGTCGCTGAGTTGTGTACGTCTGATCGCGGTAAAGCGTTTCGGTGACGGGACGCATCACGGTGTAACGTTCTTCACGATCGGCAGTCTCGTAGACCTGACGGGCGACCTGATACTGCTGTTCGCGATAGGCAACTTCGTTCACGATCCGGTGATGTGTTTCCTGCACATCATCGAAAACGGTTTCGTACACTGTTCTGCTGACGGTGTACGTTTGCGGTTCCTGAATCGTCTCATAAACCGTGCGCTGACACATCTGCCGCTCGACGCGCTGAGTGGTGTAGCAGCAATTCTGCTGACATGCATTCACCGGACAGCACCGGTAACTCGCGGCTCCGCAGTACCACCCTGCCGAAACAGTTCCCGGTGACGCGCCGACCGCGATTACCAGCGCCCAAAAAGCACTGACCATCGCTCTTTTCATAATTGCCTCCCCCATGACTGGTTTAAGCCATCTCCCCCGCGGAGCTGACCAACGGAAGAAATGGCAAATTGCTGAGATCCGACAATCATGATAGGCCGCAGGTTAACCGGACGCTTTAATCAATTTCTGGAAAATCCAGATTCGCTCTCAAACATCGGGCGTGATCGTATACAGACCGCAAATTCCGCAAACTATCGAGCGCAAGTGAGTCGTTACAGACCCGTTTAATCCCCCTATTTTGCTATCATTTGGTGGGTTTCGGCATCATTGATGATGCCAAAAAGCCACGTCTCGGATTGATCGTTCAGAACCTTATTCCGGACGAATTTATTGGCGCGCCTGTTGCAGCAACTGCACGTACTCGCTCGCCAATTGCCTGATCCGGGCGAAGTCGCCTCGTTCGAGCGCATCTTTTTCGACAAGCTGGCTGCCAAGTCCGACTGCACAGGCACCCGCCTTGACGAAGTCACGCAGTGTTTCGCGGTTAACGCCCCCGGTCGGCATGAGGCGAACCTGCGGCA
>NZ_DASWWZ010000129.1:0-3140 GCF_036405755.1 Schlesneria sp. | reverse complement strand
TCTCGGTTTGGGGACTCCCGGTTCGCGCACCGAGACAGCAATTCCGTGGGGCGTAGGACACGGGGACACTGTCCAGTGTCACGACTCGCTTTTCATTTTCGGCCTGTACTTTGGATTGAGGTTCGGCGGCGTTACAAGGGTTTGTGTCGATTCGGTAACCCTGCCGAGGGACCGTCAGGACTACTTTGGTGGAGTCGGTTCGATCTGGCCCGATGTAGCCCTGTCGTTCCGCGACAGGAGGGCCGAACTGGGAGTGGACTTGGGAGCGGGGGAGACCACAGGGGGCGGGGGAGACCACATGCTCTCAGTTTGGTGCGGAGCAGACATTGGGGCGAAGTTGCGTTGTGCAGGCAGTCCCGCTGTCCCACGAGACTGGTTGTTCGCTCTTCGTTGATTCCCGAGTCTGATTCCAGAGGTTTGGATGTTTGGGCTCGCGATGTGGCTGATTGTTGCTGACACTGCTTTTGACGGTCAGTCTGCTGCCGGATAGGGAGAAAGAGGAACGAGGTGGTCGGGCCGCAGAGCCGCACCGAATAGGTCTGATGGTGATGTGAGGGGTGCCGTCTGTCCATACTTACTGGCCAATCGACGTTTCTTGATCCGCAGCAAGACTGGATTAGCACCAGGACGATTTGGAGGAGGATGCGGACGGTGACAGCAGCAGCGACGGCGACCGTTCGGCAGCCAGCGGGAAGTTGCGAGGGAAGTTGCGAGGGAAGTGAGAGACAGGTGAGTCAGGAATCGGAGTTTGATGCGTGGACGGGACTTGTGATGGCAAGAGGAGGGTTCAGACACAGTGGTGGGACGCCGCAGCAACGCCAGATGGCGGTGCTGGCATTCGGATGAATTGTGGTGAAAGCCGAAGCCGTTTGAGGGAGACGGGCTGGCCAGCTGGCCAGCTGGCCAGATTTGGCCAGCCGGTTGGCCAGTCCCATGTGCCGCAACGATCAGGGTTTAAGCAGTTTTCGTGTGACTGGCCCGGGTGGCCAGCGGATTCCGGGAAGCGGCCGAGCCTTCCATTCACAGAACTTAATCTAGACCATCAGGGGGGCGGTGGCTGCCTCTGATGCTATGCACCCCGATAGCCCGGCGCGTCGGTCTACCGGTGCTACCTGGAGGGGCTCGGCCGCTCGCTGAAATTGACGTCTGATCTGTTGTTCCCATTCACGATTGTTGCGAGGCCTCTGCGGGAAATAGAAGCCACCGACGGCGCTACGCATCGTCTTTCGCTGGTATTTCGATGATGTTCCCATCAGACTGCATTGATGTTCTGGTTGAAGGTATCCGGAGATTCTCATGCGTGTCGTTTTGCGATTCCTGGTGGGGTGGATCTGTTTTGCAGGGGTTGCCGGCCTGACGCTGGCCGATGAGGCGACCACAATCCGGCTGAACCTGCGGAATCGGGTTGAAGTGGCACCCAAGTTAAAACGCTGGCATACCGTGACCACTCCGACGGACTGGAATCCCCGGAAGACGGCCATTGTCGTCTGTGATATGTGGGATCAGCACTGGTGTCCCGAGTCGACCACGCGTGTGGCGGAAATGGCACCTCACATGAATGAGGTGATTCAGGCAGCCCGGTCCCTGGGGGTGTTCATCATCCACTGTCCCAGTGACACGATGGACTTCTACAAGGATACGCCGCAGCGGAAGCGGGCTCAGGACGCGCCGAGGGTGGAAACGAAGCGACCGCTTGAGCGGTGGTGCAAGATTGATTTGACCCGAGAAGCACCGCTGCCGATCGATGACAGCGACGGAGGGTGCGACTGTGCTGAACCGGTCAAAAATTATCGTGCCTGGTCGCGTCAGATTGCGGACATCGAGATTCACGCCGACGACGCGATCACCGATTCTGACGAGGCCTATCGCCTGATGCGGAGCCGGGGAATCGAGAATGTGATTGTCATGGGGGTACACACCAACATGTGTGTGCTTGGGCGTCCCTTTTCGATTCGGCAGATGGTCTATCAGGGGATGAACGTGGTGCTCATGCGGGACATGACTGACACCATGTACAACCCGGCGATGAAGCCTTTCGTCAGCCACTTTTCCGGCACGGATCTGGTTGTTGAGCACATCGAGAAATACTGGTGTCCCACGATCACCAGCAGCGACTTTCTGGGAAAGATCCCGTTTCGATTCGGGGCCGACAAGCGGCCTCATGTCGTGATTCTTGCGGCAGAGGACGAATATCGGACCGAAGAGACTCTGCCGATATTTGCTGGCAAGTATCTGCAGAAAGATTTTCGCGTCAGCTTCGTCTTCAACGATTTCTTCAATAAGTTCGATCTACCGGGCATCGATCAGGTGGATGATGCCGATGTCCTGCTGGTCAGTGTCCGTCGTCGGCCGCTGCCGCCAGCGCAATTGGAGTTCATCCGGAAGTACGTGTCAGCCGGTAAGCCGGTCGTCGGGATTCGCACGGCCAGTCACGCGTTTTCGCTCCGCAGCGGGGTCGCCGATACGAGTGATTCTCAGGTTCAGCTAGAGGCCTGGCCTGAATTTGATCGCGAAGTGATCGGTGGCAACTATCAAGGGCATACCGCGAACGAGTCCAAAAGCCTGATTCAGATTCCGGAGGGGGTGACGCATCCGATCCTGACCGGTCTACCGACCGACGAATTTCCCAGCGCTGGAACGCTCTACTTGAATTCTCCCCTGCCGAAGGACTCAATGGAACTTCTACGAGGCCGGGTGGAAGGGCTTGAGAAACAGGAACCGGTCGCCTGGACGTTTAAACGGCAGGATGGGGGCCGCACGTTTTACACGTCGCTGGGTCACAAAGACGATTTTGGTCTACCTGTGTTTCAGCGGTTGTTGCTGAACGCCATCTGCTGGGCTGCGGATATCGCCGTTCCGACCGACGATCAATTTGCGGCTGCCGGTGTCGCTCAGCAGGGACCCGAAGACGTTCCCTCTCCCTGGGTCTCATTTACCGTCCCTGGTTTGTGGGAAAAGCAGCCGGGACTTGAGAGCTATGATGGTTTTGCCTGGTTCCGTTGCGAGGTCAAGATTCCTGAAACCTGGGCGGGGCGAGGAGCGTTTCTGCTTGTTGAGAACGTCGATAATTCCTGTGAAAGCTTTGTGAACGGGGTCAAGGTCGGCGTGAGTGGCGGGCTTCCTCCCAAGTACACGAATGG
>NZ_DASWWZ010000128.1:0-4154 GCF_036405755.1 Schlesneria sp. | reverse complement strand
AGAAGTCACGATCGAAAGAATCGCGGCGCACCATCCCGTTGTGAATCGTCACCGAATAAATCGGCAGTCCTTCTTTCCCTTTTATTTTCCGATTCTCAAACAATGTGCCTGCCTTCCGCTCCTCCCAGTCCTCAGCATCGCGGAACTCGGGAAAACGGAGTCGGGGGCGGGATTCGCCTTCTTGGGGGAAGAGTTGCTGTATCAGCCCTTTCTTGTGGGCCCGCAGCGTTTCCAGCTTTCGCCCTTCGGCGGCAATCCACTCATCCAACGACGTCAAACACGCCGCAATCTTCCGCTGCTCTGGGAGGGTGGGAAGCAGGATAGGAAGGGTCTTAAATTTCTCTGGTGCAACACGCTTGAGAGTAGCGCTCGTTCCCGTTCGCTCAATCACCAATCGCTGATATTTCGCGGTAAGCCAACTGATGAAGAAAGAAGCGGAGTAGTTTTCTCTGAACGAGAATGCTGGTACGTCCGAGGACGAATAGAAACCGTCAAGCTCAGGCGGGACAATCCCGAACGCACCGTTCAGCAGGTCGATCTTAGAGAAAATAAACTGTCCCGTTCTACGCTTCAGGTAGTTTGCGCCGCCAGTCAACGTGCCAGTCCGCTCGTTCCGCACAACTCCATTCGTATGAAGTTTGACGGTCAGGATCTTGTCGCTTTCGAAAGCTGCTGCCTTCTCGTATACGTCCTTAGAAATGAAGAAGTCACCGATCGTCGCGAGGTGCCATGGCTCATTGAACTCCGGGAATCGCAGCTTCGGTGTCAGCGTTTTCGTTTGATCGTCGTTCTTACCCACGTTTCACCCCTCGTACGCGCTGATGCCGGAGATCTCTCTTCCAGCAGCGCGTTTCTTCAGCAGGGGGACGAGATCGGCCATCAGGGCCTGTTCCTTTTCTGCTCGCTCGCGCCAGCCGAGGTCGAGCGGTTCGAGCAGGTCGTTGAGTCGTTCGGCGTCGAAGATCATGGGGGGCTGGAGGATCTGATCGACGAACGCCTGCAGCGCTTCGTAGCTCAGGCCGTGACTGTCGCCTATCATCGCCAACTCCCGGGCGTCCCGTTCCCCCTTGAACTGCCGGTAACCGTCGCGAACGGCTTTCTCATCCAGCGGCTTCCCCGCCTCCAGCGAACGGACGTAATCGGTGATCGCCTCCCGCTCGTCCATAAACTTCGCGTCTGACGCGATCAGCCCAATGAGCTGCTCGCGACTCATCTTCGCCTTCTTCGGGTCCTGCCCGGTGAAGCGCGAGATCAGCCCCATGATGTAGTCGTAGTCGATCACCGCCGATGCGAACAGAACAAACTCGAAATCAAGCTGATCAAGTTCCGCAGGCTTGGGGTCATCATCCTTGCTGCCCGGTTTGTTCTGTTGTTCACGCAGACGCTGAGCGGTTTCCAGGTATTTTCCACGGAAGCCTTTCAACGTCTCCTTGGGAAGGGTCTGTTCGATCGTCTGTTTTTCTTCATCAGTAAGGTCGGTGTACTGGTCGAGCTGGGTCTGCAGCCGCTGAACTTCCTTGAATTGCTTCACAAAGGCGACCCGGGCGTCATCCCCTTTCAGATTGGCAACCGCTTCCGGTTTAGTTTCGAGTCCCTGAGAGGACATGAAGTCCGCCAGACTATGAACCGCCTCTTTCAGTTTCTCGATGACCTTCGGAGCCTTGTCGACCAGCCAGATCTTGCGGGCCTGCTCTGCGGTGGCACCGGAGAACATCTGAATCGCTTCATCCACGTTCGCCTGCTGGCCACGGAAATCGAGGATGTGACCGTAAGGTTTACTTGCGTTGAGCACGCGGTTCGTGCGGCTGAACGCCTGAATCAGGCCGTGGTACTTGAGGTTCTTGTCAACGTACAGCGTGTTGAGGTACTTGCTGTCGAAACCGGTCAGCAGCATATCCACGACGATCGTGACATCGATCTTTTCACGCCCCTTCTTCGGCAGGTCGGCGTTGGAGAACTGCTGATCCTTGATCCGTTTCTGCACGTCCTGATAGTAAAGGTCAAACTCGTTGATCGAGTGATTCGTGCCATAGGTTTCGTTGTAAGTCTCGATGATCAGCTTGAGCGCCTTCTTTTTGCCGTCGGGATCATCCTGGTTGTCGAAGCGTTCCTGGATCAGATCTTCCTGAATCTGGCGCACGTCGGGACTGACATCGCCGGGAGGGGAAAAAACACAGGCGATGTTCAGGGGGCTGAAGTCGGGGTCTTCAATCTTTTTTCCCGTCTGCAGACTGTCGAACATGGACCAGTAATCGATCGCGTCGTTGATCGAGGAGGTGGCCAGAATCGCATTGAAACGACGGTTGGACGTTGCCGCATCGTGTTTCGCCAGAATCGCTTCCACGACCGCACGCTTGGCCAGCGTTTCCCCCGGCTTGAGCGGCGTTCCGTCGGGCAGTTTGTAGTACTCGACGTTGAATCGCAGGACGTTCTGATCTTCAATCGCGTGCGTGATCGTGTATTGGTGCAGGCGCTGCTGAAACAGGTCTTCTGTCGTGCGGAGCTGCTTGACCTCGCCCGTAACCTGCCGAACTGACGCGTTCTCTTCAAAGATCGGTGTCCCGGTGAACCCGAAGAGCTGGGCGTTGGGAAAGAATTCTTTGATCGCTTTGTGGTTGTCGCCAAACTGCGACCGATGACACTCATCAAAGATGAATGCGATCCTCTTGTCGCGCAATGGGGACAGACGTTCGATGTAGTTACGCCGGTTTGTCGGGTCGAGTGCCAGTCCGAGCTTCTGGATCGTGCAGACGATGACTTTGTCAGCGTAGTTGTCGGAGAGCAGGCGACTGACGAGCGACTCGGTATTGGTATTCTCTTCGACACATCCTTCCTGAAAGCGGTTGAATTCCTCGCGGGTCTGCCGGTCGAGGTCTTTCCGGTCGACGACAAACAGGCATTTTTCAATGGTGGGATCGTCTTTCAGCAGCGTGGAGGCTTTGAAGGACGTGAGCGTCTTGCCGCTTCCTGTCGTGTGCCAGACGTAACCGTTGCCGTTGTTCTTCTCGATGCAGTCGACGATGTGCTTGACGGCATAGATCTGGTATGGCCGCATCATCAGCAGCTTCTGCTCGCTGGCGACGAGGACCATATAGCGGCTGATCATCTGCCCGAGAGTGCACTTGGCGAGGAACTTTTCGGCGAAGTCGTCGAAATGTGAGATCTTGGTGTTGTCTTCGGCCGCATACTGGTAGATCGGCAGGAACCGCTCTTCGGCGTCGAAGGAGAAGTGACGTGCGTTGTTGTTCGCAAAGTAGTAGGTGCTGTCACGGTTGCTGACGAGGAAGAGTTGCACGAAGCAGAGCAGCGTCCGTGTGTAGCCATTGCCGGGGTCATTCTTGTAACCGACGATCTGCTCCATCGCCTTTCGCGGGTTGATACCCAGGGTCTTGAGTTCAATCTGCACACACGGTACGCCGTTGATCAGCAGCATCACGTCATAACGGTGGTGGCTGTTGTCGGTGTTGATCCTGAGTTGGCTGATCACTTCGTAGGAGTTTTTGCACCAGTCCCTGATGTTGACCAGTGTGTAGTTGAGGGGAGTTCCGTCCTCGCGGGTGAAACTGTTGATGCTGCGAAGGGTTTTGGCGGCGGCGTAAACGTCAGAGGTGACAATCTCACCGAGCAGTCGATCAAATTCACCATCCGTCAGCTTAACTCGGTTAAGGGCCTGAAACTTCTGACGGAAGTTCGCCTCAAGCGCACTCCGATCGCGAATGTCGGGGCGAACCTCGTATTTGAGTTCGCCCAGCCGTGCGATGAGCTGCTCTTCCAAGTGTCGTTCTGATGAGGTCATAGTGGCGGCCACTGTAGCCCGAAGAACTTCAATTTGAAACGGGACCGGGAGGGAACTTCAGTGCTCCACCAGTGTTCGGTCTTCTTTGCGACCGACGCGGGTTTGGCCGGACTCCTTAGCTGATCAGTCGTGGCTTCCACCGACGCGGGGTCGTTGGAGAGCGGGATGAGGTCGCCGGGCCCGACACGTGGGAAAGATTCGGATCGCTTAGGGGTTTTCAGGCTGCTGTAACCTGAGTAAGTGGTGCCGGCAATTTCTGAACTACTGAAGCACCTTTCGGCAGATTCCTGGCGATCGACTTCTTCGATAGTCCTGTGCTGGATTTCAGCTTCCTCTGTTCGGGTTATCTGCTGGGCCT
>NZ_DASWWZ010000127.1:0-2680 GCF_036405755.1 Schlesneria sp. | reverse complement strand
GGATGGTCGATGTTGGCGCCAAAGGGGTCACGTTACGCTTAGCACGCGCTGAGAACATCGTAACGATGAAACCAGAGACATTGCGGTTGATTCTTGAGCGACGGGTGGCCAAGGGAGACGTTTTTGAAGTCGCCCGACTGGCGGGGATCATGGCCACCAAGCGAACGGCCGATCTGATTCCGCTGTGTCATCCACTGGGAATCGATGGGGTGGATGTTTCGATCAGCGAAGTGGATGAATGCCGTGTCAAGATCGAGGCCACGGTGCGTGTCACAGGGAAGACCGGGGTCGAAATGGAAGCCCTTACCGCCGTGACAGTCGCGGGGCTGACCATCTATGACATGTGCAAGTCGGTAGACCGCAGCATGACTCTCGGCCCAGCCCGCCTGCTCGAAAAACTAGGTGGCAAGAGTGGCCATTTTCAAGTGGATGAGTTGTCCGCTGAGCACGCCTGACAGCCCCTGCGGGGATCGCCATGGGAAGGGCTCGTTGACCGTCAAACTCTGATCCATCTTGCTCAATCGGAGAAAATTCCCATAATCTCTCAAACTTGTTGAACTTCCGTTGATATGCCTCATGTTCGCTGGTTTGCAGGAAAAACGGTCGATATACTCAGGCAGCCCATTCCTATCGCGGGGCAATCATGAATTGCTCCGCCTCACGGACGTCTTCAGTGGCGAGTGGGATTCATCAATTGAGGTTTTTCAGGATCTCGGCAGAGTCGAGTGTGTCAGGCGATTCGCCGGTCGAGGATGCGATCCATGTACGATAGCGGTGTTTCACGATCGACTAACAGTCAGGGGAATGTTTTGGATACCCCTCCAGGAAACCTCCCGCATCGCAGCACCGAATCGAAATCGAGTTGGACAAAACGGACCCGGTCGCTTTTAGGCGTACAAGTGGTTGGTACCGGCTCTTACGTTCCTGACCAGATTGTGACCAACGCCGATCTGCAGGCGAAGTTTGGATACGATCCCGCCTGGATCGAACAACGAACGGGGATTCTCGCCCGCCGGTATGTCAGTGAAGGGCAGGCGACCAGCGACCTCTGTATCGAAGCAGCCCGCAGGGCCATGCGGAATGCCCGTGTTGACCCCCGCGACATTGATCTGGTCGTTGTCGGAACGTTTACACCTGATTATCAATGTCCGACGACGGCCAACCTGGTTCAGGAAGCGCTCGGTATCGACGCCCCCGCCATGGATCTGCACGCTGCCTGCTCGGGATTCGTTTACGCACTGACGACAGCAGCGCAGTATGTCGCCACCGGTAACAGCCGAATGGCACTCGTCATTGGCGGCGACTGCAACAGCCGTATCGTGAATCCACTCGATCAGAAGGTCGCTCCACTGTTCGGTGATGGTGCCGGCGCCGTCCTGCTGACCCGTGGTGATTCGCATCAGGGTCTGATCTGCTACCAGCTTGGTTCCGACGGCGGGGGTGGTTGCATGCTGGACCGGCAGGCGGGGGGAACGAAGAAGCCGATTACTCACGAAGCACTGGATGCGGGAGAGCACTTTCTGCAGATGGACGGCCGTAACGTCTTCAAGTGGGCCGTTCGTGCTGTCGCTGACAGTATTGAAGTCGTGATGCGCAAGACGGGACTGTCACCTCATGACGTCTCACTCTACCTGCTCCATCAAGCCAACATGCGCATCATCAATAACGTTGCCGAACAACTGGCCATTCCGGTCGACAAGATGTTCAATAACCTGCCCAATTACGGCAACACCTCGGGCGGTTCAATCCCCATTGCCCTCGACGAAGCTTATCGAGCGGGCAGAATCTCCCGCGGCGATACGTTGCTCATCAGTGGCTTCGGCGCTGGACTCACCTGGGGTACTTGCCTGTTCCGCTGGTAAGTTATTTCACAAACGAACCTCGCTTTTCGATAGGCCTACTCTCTCTGCATTGAGCGAGTAGGCTTTTCGTTTTACGGCCGGGACACTTGCTTCAGCCAGTCAACAGAACGTCTCTGCTGCTGACCGAGGGCGCCCGCGGAGGTACGTGCCCAGCACTTCAGCCAAACTATTCCCGTCCAACCTGCGACTGGAACGGCTTTGCGAGATGAGTAAACCGCTTGGCCGGTTGAAACTTTCTTTCGCTCAACGGAGTCTCGGGCTGCTCACGTGGTCCCTGCGTCGGCTGTGAATCAGCCTGCTGCCCTGCGGAGAGGGGCGGGGCGAGCACCCCTGGTTTTTCCTCTTGAACGGTGACGCCTGCGGTGGCTTCTTCGATGTCGATTTCTCGAATGGTCACAGGTAATTTTGAACGGGCATCAGGCACAGACGGCCCCTGCGCTGCGCCGCGCGACGAAACGTCCTGAGCTTCGGGAAGCCGTAATGTCATGCCAACGCGAACATCATTCGGATCTCTGAGCTGATCCTGATTGGCTGCGAACAACTCCTGAAAGCGACTCGCGCTGCCGAGCACCTTTGAGGCGATCGAAGAAAGGGTCTCGCCCCTCTGAACGACATGCACGCGACTGTGGGACTCGGCTTCGTGCAGTGGACGCGCAGATCGGGAGCGTCCCTCTGGGGGATCCGTAATGGCGTTACCACCTCGGACCAGCCCTTGTGGAACAGGAACCCGAATTGGTTCCAGCTCTTCGACATCCGCGTCGATCAGGCTGGCCGTAGGGCCTCCCTTACCCGTCGAATGCTGATTCTTTTTACCCGTG
>NZ_DASWWZ010000126.1:0-8528 GCF_036405755.1 Schlesneria sp. | reverse complement strand
AAGCGGCAGGGCACCTCAAAAAATGAAGATTTCGGTCGGATTCAGAATCGGCCTGGTCGACTCACGATCAGCCATCGTTTACTGTTCATTTTTCCTGGCGCCCATTGCTGGCGTTCAGCCGGTGATGAGCCTTTGAGCCCTCTTTTTCAGTTTTTTTATGCCACTCATCGAAGTCTCGTCCACTCCCGTCGTCCTGCGACTGAATCGCGATCTGGTGCGATTGATCAAGCGTGGGGACCCATGGGTTTACGCGGATGCGTTGCGGGATCTCCCTCACGCTCCGGCGGGGACTCCTGCGGTTTTATTGGATAACCGTAAGGGGCAGGCGGTCGCTCGAGGTTTTTATGATCCTCGATGTCCTGTCGCACTGCGGATTTGTGAGACGGATCCGGAACTGAAGCTGGATGACCGGTGGGCCGAGCGACGTCTGCGCGGAGCCCTGGATCTGCGTCGTGGTTTTTCCTTTGACGGCCCGACCAATGGATTCCGACTTCTCAATGGGGAAGGGGATTGCGTGCCGGGTGTGGTCGCCGACGTCTACGGTGACACGGCGGTTGTGAAACTGGACGGTGAGGGGCCGGCTGGTTTCTGGAAAATTGACGAACTGGCGGAGTGGCTCGCGCGGGAACAGAACCTGCCACGAATCTATGAGCGTCAGAAGGAACGGGGGGCGGCCGGCCGACCTCTGGTGGGAACGACACCCGCTGAACCCGTTTCCTTTCGCGAACATGGACTGGAGTTTACTGCCGATGTTGTTCGTGGACAGAAAACGGGATTCTTTCTCGACCAACGGGATAATCGGCAGTTGATTCGCGCCTGGTCTCGCGATGCGACGGTGCTGAATGTCTTTTCCTACACGGGGGGCTTTTCGATTGCAGCGGGTGCGGGGGGAGCAACACACGTCACCTCCGTCGATGTTGCTCCTGCGGCGATCGAAGCAGCGAACGCACACTGGCAACGGAACGGCTTTCCCGCTGACCAGCACACGGGAGTTGCCGCGGATGCCTTCGAGTTTCTGGCGCAGGCGTCCAGCGAAAAACGACGATGGCAGGTGGTGGTTCTCGATCCCCCCTCGTTTGCCCCGAATCGTGAATCGGTTCCGAAGGCGAAATCGGCCTATCAGAATGTCATTGAAGCGGGGGCGCGCGTGACGGCGCGACAGGGGCTGCTGGCGGTGGCATCGTGTTCCAGCCATATCGATCTACCAATGTTTCTGGAATGTTGTGAAGAAGGGATTTCCCGGGCACGCCGCCGGGGAACGGTAATCAATGTCGGGGGCCAGCCCACCGACCACCCCACGCCGCTGGCCTTACCGGAATTTCGCTATCTCAAGTTTGTCCTGCTGCGACTGGATTGATCGATTGAGCTGTCGACGTGCGGACAGATTGCTGAGGAGTCGTCTCGGTGCGAGGGTCTGACTTGAGGTTCATGACCGACTGATAGGTCGAGGAGACAGGCCCCGTGTAGGGACCTGCACCGGGCGGATCTTTAGCAGACCAGACTACAATCAACTTCCGTTGCACGGGGCTCGGGAAAAAGAGTCGCAGAGAAGGGCTACAGACGATGTCATACTGGTTACGCTCGGACAATGAGACGCTCGTTTGTCACGCCGAATCCCTGCTTGAGACGAATGAGGCGGGGCGGTCTCTGGCGGGAAGATTGCAGCCCGGTGACGTAATCGCACTGATCGGCGATCTTGGGGCAGGGAAGACTCAGTTCGTTAAAGGGGTTGCGGAAGGGCTGGAGGTGGCTGCCGAAGAGGTCAACAGCCCGACATTCACCTTGATTCAAGAGTATCCGGGCCGCATTCTGATGCGGCATTGTGACACCTATCGTTTGCGAGACGCGGAAGAGTTTGCCGACCTGGGGCTGGATGAGTTATTCGCAACAGACGGTGTAGCCCTGATCGAATGGGCCGATCGCGTTGAGGAGTATCTCCCGCGGGACCGGGTCATTGTGCGGATCACGATCAACAGTCCGACAACGCGAATTCTGGAAATCAGTGCGACCGGAAACCGGTCTCGGGCGACCCTTGCTCAACTGGCCGCGACAGTCCTTTAGGCCACGATCACGGGCCACCTCGCGTATTGCTCGCTTCGCCCGGCTTTTCCGGCCCATTCAACCATCCCTCTCTGCGCAGCCCATTCCGACCAGTCTCTGGTGGAAAACCTGCGTTTCACGAAGTGGTATTGCATTGCATTTTGTTTCCTGTAAACATATTTTTGTTATCCATAATTCAGAAAGCGAAAGGAGTGGTCTTTCCGAATTAACACCTCGGCATCTTGACGGTTTTGTGACGAGTTTTTCTGAATCATGAACGAATCATGATTCAGGGCTGATAGCTCGGCTCATGAAATCGGGGCGAGGGGAAGACACGCCAAGGCAGGCTGGACTGGAGAGGGAAATCTAGCGTGAAAGCTTGTTTTTGTGGAGTTTGTTCGTGGGAACAATGAGTCGTCGCGGTCAGGCGGAACCCGCTTCGGGGTGGAACCGCGTGATCTCGCTGCCGTCTGTACAGGTCTGGCTGCATCTCGTCTTCAGTACGAGAAACCGTGAAGCGTTATTGCAGAGTGCTCCCTTTCGGGAAGAGATGTTTCGCATGCTGTGCCAGCAGGTGCAGGAGTGCGGTTGTATCCCTCAATTCGCCGGGGGCAGTGTCGACCACGTCCATCTGGTTTGCGGCCTGTCGCGGACAGTGACGATTGCCAAGCTGGTCGATCATGTAAAGACCGAAACAGCGCGTTGGGCTCATACGGCCCACGGTCTGTTTGGCTTCGCCTGGCAATCGGGGTATGGCGTTTTCTCTGTCAGCCAGTCTCGACTCGATCAGGTGATCGATTACGTGGCTGCCCAGGAAAATCATCACAGGTGGCAGTCGTACCAGGAGGAGTTTCGGGAGTTGTGCGAGAAGCACACCATCGAGATTGACGAACGGACAGCCTGGGATTGAGAGACTCAGATGACTCTTCCAGTGAATCAGCAGCGTGTTGGAATCGAAGAAAAACCCGATCGTGCCGAGACAATCCGAGCCCTGCGAAGATTGTGTCAGACAACCTCCCGAACATTCAGCTCGTATGTCGCGGATTCGACAAGAATATCGACCGGCATTCCAGCGTTGGATGCGTTACTACCCGGCCGCGGGCTGCAGCCGGGATGGCTGGTGGAATGGCTGTCACCCGTTGAAGGTTGTGGAGTAACGGTCCTCGCCCTGCAAGGAGTACGCGCCGCACTCCAGCGACAAGGGGCCTGGTCGGTCGTCGATGAAACGGGTGAGTTTTACCCGCCCGCGGTGCAGGGATGGGGTGTCTCGCTGGAAAGAATGCTTTGGCTTCGTCCGTCGTCTTTGGGGGATGCGGCCTGGGCCGTGGAGCAATCGCTTCGTTGTCCTGCCGTGGGCCTGACCTGGTTTCAAGCCGAACGAATGACCGATCGAGTGCTGCGACGATGGAAGATTGCCGCGGAGATGGGGGGAGGAGTCGGAGTTCTATTTCGTCCCGCGAAAGCTGCACGCACGGCATCGTGGGCCGATGTCCGCTGGTTAGTTCATCCTCAGCCATTACGAGCCACCCCGTTGGGGCGGCGAATACGAGTCGAACTTCTCTCTTGTCGCGGTGAGTATCGCACGGGCGACTGGGTGGAACTGGAAGTGTGTGATGCGACGGGTGATGTGCGTCTGGTATCCACTCTGGCCGGTGCAGCATCTGCGCTGCATTCTGTCAGCAAAATCGCCTGACGAGCCTCTTCGCACCCGACTGCGAGAGCCTGCAGTCAATCAGGGAGACAACGCAAAGGGAAGGGGCGCAGCCGATTCCATCAGTGTTCGGGAAGGAACACAGGCTTCCGCCGCCGAAGCGTCCCCCGCGATCGTCACACCATGGAACTCCACGCAGGAACTGCATCCCGACGCCTCTCCTGATCAGGATCAGGACTTTGAATCGGAAAGTTTGTTCGGCTCAGATCACCTTCCCTCACCACTACTCGGCGAACCGATGCTGCGGGAGCGATTTTTACCGCGAGAAAAACCGGCACTGCGCCCCGTCATTCTGTTCGATGAAGGACGACGGGGGTATCAGGTTGTAGTCTGTTCGCCCGAGGCGTTGCAGTGGGGCGTGCGTGTCGGCATGCCAATCGGTGAAGTCCGATCACTGTTGCCGGGGGCCTCACATCAAAACTCTGGAGCTCCGCATCTCAATCGAAGAAAAGCAACAAGTGCGAGTTCCGCAGAGTCTGCTCTCCTGCAGCGCGTCGACCACGCTGCGGATCGGCTCAAACTCCAGGAACTGGCCCGTTACTGTCATCGATACAGCCCACTGGTTGGGCTGGAAGAGACGGCGACTCCTGAATCGCTTTGGCTGGAGATCTCGGGAAGCGAAGTGCTGTTTGGAGGAGAACAAAAACTGGCCGAGACCGTACAAACAGACATGGCGCGGCAAGGGATCCATGTCCGGGTGGCGATCGCCGATTCATGGGGGGCCGCCTGGGGAGTCAGCCATTTCGGAGAAGCCGATCTTTCTCTGATTCCCCCTGGTGAACAGCGCGAGTGGCTCGCATCCCTACCGGTGGGGGCCCTGCGAATCAGTGAGACGGTCCGGCAGTCGCTGGAGACTCTGGATATCACTCGAATTTCTCAGCTCTACAATCTGCCGCGTACGACATTGCCGGCTCGCTTCGGAAAAGAGCTGCTTCTGCGAATGGATCAGGCACTGGGCCACGCCCCGGAACTTCTGGTTGCCGAACGGCAGTCAGAGCCGCTCTTCACCGAGTGGCTGTTTGAAGAACCGATTGACGACCGCCAGACACTCGATCATGTTTGCGAGGTGTTGCTGGAGCGATTGCTGGTCCGCTTAACGGAACGACAGGCCGGATTGCGCGAGCTGCAGTGCCATTGGCTGGGAACAACCGCCGACCCGACCGTGCTGCGAATGCTGAGACCTGTGAATGAAAAACGACACCTGCTGGAACTGCTCCGGTTACAGAACGAGCGTCGCGTGTTTCTTTCAAATGTGCAGGGGGTTCGGATGGAAGCCGCCGAAATCGGGTTGCCTCCCGTTCGGCAGACAACCTTGTTTGACGACGATACTGCGGACAGGCAACCTCAGTTACTGGCAGAACTGGTGGATCGGCTGAGCATTCGTCTCAGTTGCGAGGCAGTCTTAAACCCGCGTTTGAAACCGGATCCGCAACCGGAATTTGCCTGTGAGCCGGTTCCTTGGCTGGATGCGAAAACTCCGACCGACGTCAGTTTCAGTTCTTCGGGGTTGCGCTGCCGCCCGCTACGACTTTTACACCCACCCCGGCCTCTCGTTGTCGAAAAAACATCGACGGAGGGCCTGCCGGGTCGAGTCCACCACTCATCGGTGATCCGGATCAGCGGACCCGAGCGAATCGAAGGGGGCTGGTGGCGAGATGTTGACGCAAAGAGGGATTATTACCAGCTCGATCTTGCCAACGGGACCAGGCTCTGGGCCTTTGTGGAGCGAGACACAGGGAACTGGTTCCTTCATGGATTATTTGCGTGATCCAATCCCGGGAGAGATCTCAACATGGCTTCGTACGATTGCCTGGTATCGAGACAGACACCAACCCATTCCTGGAAGGGGAGTTGCCGTGCCGACATTGAAACCCGTGGCCGTCAAAGCGAAACAGCCCCGGGAAAAACTCCCGAGGCTGCTCGACTTCGTGCTGGTGGTGACTTGCCCGGAGGTTGCTTCACTTCAACGCCAAGCTGTGGAAAGCTCGTCAAATTGAGGAATGTCACTCACTACGGCAAAACCACTTGGAGTGGACGATATTGGACTCGAACCAACGACCTCCACGATGTCAACGTGGCGCTCTAACCAACTGAGCTAATCGTCCAGAGAGTGCTCTCACTGGTGTGGTGGGCACAACAATAGGAGCCAGCAGCGATGTGGTCAAGTCTCCCGCCACAGTTACGCCACATGTTCTTAAACTCGTCTGGATTGAATCGGATAAGTGGTCTATGTTTCTTAATCCTTCCGCGAGAATTTTCGAGGTTTTTCAGCATGATCACAATTCGACTTCTGCCTGACGTTCCCACGGGGGCGATTGCCACCGCTCTGGTGGCGACTGCACTGCTGATCAGCGCCGGTTGCGAAACGATGCGGGAATCGGGAATTCCCGGGTTGAGGGCGGATACGACCAAGAAATATGAGGCCAACCGGGTCGAACAGGAACACCGTGACAACTTTGTGGTCCACCGCGACCACAAAGCCTTGTACTGGCTGGTCGCCAACCGGATTAAAAACGGGATGTCACTCACCGACGTCGAGCAAATTCTGGGGGAATCGGGGGAACGGGAAACCGACATGGGGCGCCTCAAACTGGGAGGGCTCTACCAGACGACCGATTTGATCTACAAGTGGGGTCCCGACAACGAGGGATACAGTGTCGTGCTGATATTCCGCGACAATCATCTTGTGAATTTCGATCCCAGTGGTTTCCGATCCGCGTGAAGCCGAATACATTCTGAGTCGATCACGTCCTCACGCGACGCTTGCTCGATGGTCACGTCCCGACATGTGGACGTCGATCAGGTCACAGAATGGAATCCGTTATGCCTCTGTTTGGCTCGCACTTAAGTATTGCCGGTGGATATTTCAAAGCCGTTGACGCGGCCGCAGCACTCGGCTTACACACGGTGCAACTGTTCACAAAGAACAACAATCAATGGGCGGGAAAACCGCTGACCGACGAGGACGTTCGACTGTTCCGCGACGCCCTGGCCCGCACGGGAATTCAGCGGCCGTGTGCTCATGACAGCTACCTGATCAATCTCGCCAGCCCTGACGACGTGCTCTGGCAGAAATCTCTCGATGCACTCGTCCATGAGCTGGAACGGGCAGAGGCTCTGGGACTGGAGGGGGTTGTGATGCACCCCGGCAGCTACGTGAAATCATCCGAGGAAGAGGGCCTGCAGAAAATTGTGGCGGGACTCGATGAAGCTCATCGCCGCACGAAGGGCTTCCGCTGTCAATACTGGCTGGAAACGACAGCCGGGCAGGGGACAAACCTGGGAAATCGCTTTGAACACCTGGCGTTCATTCTCAAGCAGGTGCAAGAGCCGGAAAGACTCGGCATCTGCGTCGATACCTGCCACATCTTTGCCGCCGGATATCCCCTTCAGTCTCCGGACGAATACGCCGCCACGATGGACGAATTCGACCGAACCATTGGCATTGACCGGATTCGGGCGTGGCATATCAACGACAGCAAAAAGCCGTTAGGGAGCCGGGTCGACCGGCACGAACATATCGGAGAGGGATGCCTTGGCCTGGAACCTTTCCGTCATCTCGTGAACGATCCCCGGTTTGCGCAAACGCCAATGTACCTGGAAACCGAAAAAGGAGAGCGGGATGGTGTTAATCTCGACGCCATGAATCTGGCCACTCTGAACAGTCTGATTTCTCCGTCCACCGGCCGGACAGCCAAAAAGCAGAAACAGGCCTAGTCTGAATCGGGCAACTGGATGCGAACTGCTGTCGCCAAGAGGAGTTACGCGGCGGTGAAATTGCCGTGTCACCGTCAATAAGTGTATGAAGCTCGCTTGCATTATCGTGGTCCCCCAGCGATACTTCCGTTCCGTCTCAGCCGTGTATGCTGATGTAGCGACTGGTCGATCTGTTTTCGGATTCGGTCTCGCGACGGCAGGTAGTTCCCTCCCGCGTTTCTTGATGAAACGGGTTCCGGTTTCGCTGGAATCACCAACTCGAGGTCAGTGACAATGAATGCGTATACCAAGACAGAGATCAAGAAACTCCGTAAGAAGCGTCAACGGCTGAAAAAGAAGCTGCGTTGCCGATTCTGCCCGAACGGATGCGACAAATCACCACGACCGGTCTTTGTTGATTATAAAGATCTCAAGACACTGCGAACCATGATCGATCGCGAAGGCAACATGCTCGCTCGCCGCAAGACAGGCAACTGTGCCAAGTTCCAGCGTGCCGTTCGTGAAGCAATCCTCCGAGCTCGTTACGTCGGCCTGCTGCCGTACGTTGCAGAAGAGTGATTCCAGTTCGCGTGAGTCATCTCTCGTGATGACAATTGCAGATTAAGCGGCCCGGCGATTTTGCCGAGCCGCTTTTTTCGCGCACCTTCGCGAAATCATCGGCGATGGTCTCGCAAACTGCTGGAGCAATCATCTTCGCATTCACCCCCAGAGTGTTGGCTTACGGCTCTCGTGAAAACACCGACAACCGATGCCTGTCGTAAACCGTTTCCGTCAGTCGATATCGTCGACTGGTTCCTCGTTCAGAGAGAGAAGCTGCTGCAGTTCCTGGACGGCTTGAGAGAGGGTCGCGTGTTCACGTGGAGCCTGCCGTAGAAATCGCTGGATCGGCTCCCGCAGTCTGATGGCTGCATCCACGTCGGAATTGGAGCCGCGCTGATAGGCGCCGATGTAAATCAGATCTTCCGCCTGCTGGTAAGCGGCGAGCCACTGACGGAGCGAGTTGGCTGCGAGCCGATGCTCAACATCCGTCACGTCGGGCATGAGTCGGGAGAGACTCGCA
>NZ_DASWWZ010000125.1:0-8518 GCF_036405755.1 Schlesneria sp. | reverse complement strand
TGCGACCAGCGGGTGACGTTTTTGTCCATCGAGGGGCCTCTTCTGAGGAATCTTGATGGAGTTGATTGGAACTTGCCCATGTGGCTGAACCACCGTATCCCGGGAGATCTCCTGCAGGCTGAGTACTGCAAGTTTGGGGAGCGAGCTTTGGGTGATTTGCCGAAGGACGGGGCGAACCTGTGCCGAGCAGACGACGACTGGAAGATATCCTTCGCGAGTCAACCGGCTTGTCTGACGTGAAAGTTCGTGAGTGACACCTTCAATGATTTGCGGCGTTAACTTGATTGAAAGGCCTCGTTCAGATCCTTCAAAGCCGCCGCAGAGAACGTCTTCGAGTGCCGGATCGAGAGTGATTGCATGAATCACTCGATTTGCATCGCGGTACTGTTGACAGATTGTGCGACTGAGGGCGTTGCGAACGAGTTCGGTCAACGTCGTGATATTGGTGGTCTGATCTGCGTAAGTTCCGAGAGTCTCCAGGATCGTTTCAAGGTCTCGAACCGGAACGTTTTCTCGCAGAAGATTGCAAAGGATCTGGTGGACTTGAGCTGGTTTCAGAAGCGTTGGGATCAGTTCTTCGACCACCTTGGGTGAGGTTCGGGCGAGTGTTTCCAGTAGCTGATGAACATGCTGTCGGGTCAGCAGCTCGTCTGCATGTGTTTTGACGATCTCGGCCAGGTGAGCCATCAGCACGACGGCGGGCTCGACGACCTTATATCCGCAGACCTTTGCATTCTCGACTTGCGATGACTCAATCCATTTCGCGGCGCGACCGGTGGATGGTTCGATGACGTCCTGGCCGTTCACCTCGCCGCTGACCAGCCCGGTGTTGACCGCCAGCAGCATTTCGGGGCGAAGTACGCCGGAGGCCACCGTGACATTTCGCAGCTTGATTCGATAACCGCAGTCGCTCAATCGCAGGCTGTCGCGAATTTTGACCTTCGGCAGGATGATTCCCAGCTCCAGCGCAATCTTGTTTCGCAACTGAGTGACCCGGTCCATCAGGTCGCCCCCTGCATCGGGGTCGGCCATCTTGATCAGGCGAAAGCCGAGTTCGAGTTCGATTGGTTCAATGGCCAGTTTATCTTCTGGCCGCTGCTCACGCTTGAACTGAGCGGGCGAGACGGAATGTACTTGAGTCGAATTTACTGCCGGAGAGCTGTTCGCAGAGGCCGCGGCTTGGGTTTTCGACGAGGTGACTGATTTGACGCTCAGTCCGATCAGAACACAGCCGACTGCCAAAGTCGCCAGAGGAATCATGGGCAGGCCGGTGAAGGCCAGAGCGGTGGCGAAGGCCGCTGCCAGGAAGAGTGCCGTGGGCTCCTGGAACATCTGGTGAGCCGCATCGTGCGACAGGTTCGACTCGCGAGAACTTCGCGTCGCCAGTAACCCTGCAGCGATCGCGATCAGAAATCCGGGAACCTGCGAGACAAGACCGTCTCCGATAGTCAGGGTTGAGTAGACTTCCAGTGCATTGGGGATGGACATGCCATGCTGAATGACGCCGATAGACAAGCCGCCAACAAGATTGATGACAGTGATCAGGACGCCAGCGATCGCATCACCGCGAACAAATTTACCGGCTCCATCCATGGCGGCATGAAAGTCTGCCTGGTCGGTCAGTTCCTGACGACGGAGTCGGGCCTGTTCCTGAGTGATCGTCCCGGCAGCTACGTCGGCATCAATCGCCAATTGCTTGCCGGGGAGGCTGTCGAGCGAGAATCGTGCAGCGACTTCGCTGATTCTTGTGGCACCCTTTGTGACGACCACAAACTGAATCACCACGATAATTGCAAACAGGATCAGGCCAACGATCAGTTGCCCCTGAGCGACGAATCGTCCGAAGGTTTCGATGACGACGCCGGCGGCCTCTGTTCCTGCGGTGGGCCCCTGAGTCAGAATCAGGCGAGTCGAAGCAACGTTCAGAACGAGCCGAACCAGAGTCGTCACCAGCAGCAGTGACGGAAAGACACTGAACTCCAGTGGTTTACGGACAGAAATCGTCGTCAGCAGGATCAGGACGGATGCGGTCACGTTGGCGGCGAGTAAGAGGTCCAGGACGACTGGCGGCACGGGGGCAATCAGCACCAGGACGGAAAGGACCACCAGGATTGGAAAAACCATTCCCAGGGAACTTCCTGCAACAGAGTGCGGACCGTGTCCGACAGCAGTGGTCATGTTGACTCCACGCAACGAAATGATCGCGTCGCCGAAAGTGACGTGATACGAACGAATTGAATTGGGAAAAGGAGAAGTGCGGGCGATTGATAAGAGAAAGAGAAATGTCTGTCCAGATGAATGGGATCTGTTCGGTGCCCGATTCTACGTCACCATTCCCAAACAGGAGTGACTGCAGGCAGGACTTGCCGGAGCGCCGCCCGAAAGCGTTCAAAACGAGCTAAATTGGCCGCAATTAAGGAATTTGTCTCATTGGATGCGAGCTGACGGAGCTGAATTTCCACTCGCTGCCGGGAAAGCGAGCTGAATGTTGAGGGGAGACTGCATACAGAGAGGGCAATTTATCGAGCGGGAACATGGGGCGTCCCGCACCGTTACCTCTTATTTCTCTGAACAAATTGACACTGGCCCAAGTCACAACGCGCACGTGTCGCCAAAACCTCGCACACGGCTGAGAGCCACCTTGTGGCGCCAGAATTGCGCCGGCTCACACATCTCAGGGGATAACCCAGCTTGTTGAAGTTGAGATGGGCACCGTATGTTGGCCATATGACCTGAATTACTCAGGCTGAGAATCCGGTGCCGTTCTGCGCATTTGTCGCAGTTGATCCAGTCGTCGCTTCATCTCTGTTTCCGCGCCCCGCTCAACCGGTTCGTAGTAACTGCGATCGACTCCCAGATAATCCTGAGCGATCCAGCCCTCAGGGGCGTCGTGCGGGTATTCGTAACCCTTGCCATGCTCGAGTCTGGCTGCACCTTGGTAGTGTGCGTCCCGCAGATGGACTGGGACGGGCAGCAGTCGTGAATTGGTGACATCCTCCATCGCAGCGTCGATGGCCTTGTAAGCCGCATTCGATTTCTGTGCGAGGGCCAGATAGGTCACTGCCTGGGCGAGAATGATTCGGCATTCCGGCATTCCGATGAATTCCGTGGCGGCTGCCGCGGACTGGGCCAGGACCAGGCCGTGGGGATCCGCATTACCGATGTCTTCAGCAGCCGAGATCACCAGCCGACGTGCGACAAACCGGGGTTCCTCGCCCGCTGCCAGCATCCGGGCCATCCAGTAGATGGCTGCGTCCGGGTCGCTGCCACGGATACTCTTGATCATGGCGCTCGCTGCGTCGTAGTGATCATCTCCATCGGCGTCGTAGCGAATCTGCTTTTTCTGGATCGATTCTTCGGCCGCGGCCAGATCAAACTCAGCGGTCTTCGGATCGAGCGACAACACGCCGATTTCCAGAGCGGTCAACGCCCGGCGGGCATCGCCATCGCAGACGGTGGCCAGAAATTGCAGCGCCTCAGGTGTCGCTGTGACTTTTTTTGCTCCCAGACCCCGCACGGCGTCTTTGAGTGCGGCTTCGAGCAGGTAAACGACATCCTCCGTCGAGAGGGGTTGCAACTCAAAGATCTGGCTGCGGCTCAGCAAGGGCGAAATCAACGCGAAGAAGGGATTGGCCGTCGTCGCTGCGACAAGTGAGACAATTCCATCCTCCACATCGGGCAAGAGGACATTCTGTTGCTGTTTGTTGAAATGGTGCAGTTCGTCGATGAAGAGAACTGTCCGGTTTCCGCCAGTGGAAACATCCGCGCGTGCTTTGTCGAGCACGTCGCGCAGCTCTTTGACTCCCGCAGCGGCAGCGTTCAACGAACGGAACGTTCGCTTGGTGTGTTTGGCGATGAGTTCGGCCAGGGATGTCTTGCCTGTTCCCGGTGGCCCGTAGAAAACAACCGATGAGATTCGGTCCGCCTCCAGCATCCGGCGGAGAAGCTTGCCGGGGGCGAGGATATGGTGCTGTCCGACAAATTCACTCAGTGTTCTTGGTCGCATCCGCGCGGCTAAGGGGCGAACCGCGTTGCGATGCTCTGCTTCCAGCCGGTCGAACAAGGCCATGAAAAATCGTCTCGCTGGATAAAAAGAAGCCTCCGCCAGTGCCGTTGGAACGCTGAGGTTCTGAACCCAAAGGATTCAGGGGGGAGCCTCATGTCCGGGTTGTGTGAGCCGGGAAGGCACCGAAGTGCGATCGCGGATATACACGCGGCCGAACTAGAAAACTCCCGCATGAAGAAGTTGTAGGGTCAACGCACAAGCCCCGTATCGAACACGGCAGAGGTTTCTCGAATCCCGAAGGATCCGAGATCGATGCTAACGAGGGGCAGGCCCACATTCAAGACGAATGGCGAGCGCAGTTTTCGAACGATCGCCGTTCAGCGGACTCACACTCACGCGCCTCAGACACGCCCCAATTTGACGCCGGTCGGTAACTGATGGCGGTGCAAGACTTAACTGGAATGTGACTGGCTTCGTCCGAACCGAGACGAGATGAGGGCGATCGGAAAATATTCTTATGAAAAACGGGGGACGCAGGTCTGCATTTCACGACACCGCGTAGGTTCTCACAAAGTCCTCATCGACGGTGATTCCCAGTCCCGGACCGGTCGGTACATCGATGAGACCATCTTTGAGGGGGAACGAGCCCTTGGCGATTCCGTCGCGCCACGGGTTTTCGGACTGATCGAGTTCCAGAAGGGGCGTGTCAGTAGGCAGGCCCCAGTGTGGGTCGGGCAGCAAAGAGACAAGGTGGGTTGTGGCGGCGATCAGGACGTCACTCCCCCAGCAGTGCGGGATGCAGCGGATGCCGGAAAGGGCAGCAGTCTCGGCGATGTAAAGGGCTTCGGCCAGGCCTCCACACAGACTGATATCGGGCTGGATAATGTCCATCGCCCGCCGGTCGATCAGATCCTTGGCGCTGGCTCGGGAGTCAACCACTTCCCCCGCAGCCAACGATAAGGGGAGCTTCCGACGCAATTCTTCATACCCGGCATAGCGAGGGGACTGGGGAAGTGGTTCTTCAAACGCTTCGAAGCCGAGTCGATTCAAAACATTTCCCATCCTGACTGCCGATTCCAGCGTGTAGGCCCCGTTTCCGTCGGCCATCAGCAGAATGTCGGGACCGACTGCGTCTCTGACAGCTTCAGCGACTTTGGCTTCACGGGCGACGGAATATCGTCCCAGTCGCATTTTCATCGCTTTGAAGCCGAGTTTCTTCTTCTCGACTGCCTCTTCGGCGTAGTGATCTTCCGGCTGAAGGCCTTCCAGGTAGTTCATGGCCGATGCGTAGGCGGGGATCCGGTCGCGGAGTCGTCCACCGAAGAGTTCTGCAACGGGTAAGTTGAGGGCTTTTCCTCGCAGATCGTTAAGGGCGATGTCCACTCCCCCTACCGCAAGTCCGTTTCCGAAGTTCGCTCCCCACATTTGCCGCCAGAGTCGACGGTATTCAAGGGGATTTTTCCCAATGAGCTGAGGGGCCAGCACCTCGTCGATTGCCGCTCGAATGCCCCCAATCGGAATGGTTTCGCCCCAGCCGACCAGTCCCGAATCGGATTCAATTTTGACGAGCAGGACTTCTCGCGTGGAATCGAGAGGTAGGGAGACGGACACGCCGAAAGGACGCTTCAAAGTTGTCCGGAGCAAATAGGTTTTGACCGAAGCAATTTTGAGCTTGGGAGCCCCAGAAGGCGCTGCCTCTTCGGCAGCTCTCAGCGGTTCTGGAAACCTTCCTCTCCCCCATGCCGCGAGGAAGGCGCCGGATGCCATCGCGCCTGAAACCAGAAAATTCCGTCGATTGGTTCGAATTGGATTCATCCGACTACTTCCGTTGAGGTGATCGAATCAGGGGCGACGACAAGGATTGTCCGGGTCTGTAGAGCTACAACTGCCGAGCCTGAAATCATTTCCGACAGCAGGACAGGGAATGGTGAAAGGAGTCAACGATAAGCGGCCGTCACGTTGACGGATTTATAGACATTGATTTATGCGAGGCTACCCTTGTCAGAAAGGGGCTGTCAAACGCACTCACGGAGCGATGGACGCCAGACGACAACCTGGCTGTAGAAGACCACGCGTCGTCCCGGGGCAGTCCGTTGGTGCTGTCAGCGAAGACGACGTGTTCATCGCCGTCGGTCCATGCCCGGAAAAGGCGGAATCTCGTCGCTGTGGAAAACTTCTGCTATTCTATCGGGCTTCATCGGTGCGCCAGAACGATGGGGTTCACTCGAGGTTGTGCCCGGTAAGGGAAGAAATAGTCGTAATCGGATACTTTTTTCGGAAGATTCACGTGGCGTTGATCGTACAAAAATTCGGTGGCTCCAGTGTCGCGGATGCTCAAAGAATCATGTCCGCAGCCAAGCGGGCTGTAGACGCGAAACGAGCCGGCAACCAGGTTGTGATGGTCATTAGTGCTCGTGGAGACAAAACGGACGAACTGATCGACCTCGCCCGCCAAGTCAGTGAAGTTCCGCCTCCACGGGAAATGGACATGCTTCTGGCGACCGGTGAGCAGGAATCTGTTGCCCTGGTCGCTATGGCGGTTCAGGCCTTGGGTGAACCGGCCATCAGCCTGACCGGTTACCAGATCGGTATCCTCACCGATTCGACCTATACGAAGGCACGAATTCGCGAAATCAAAACAGACCGCATGCGGAAAGCCCTTGCCGAAGGGAAGATCGTCGTCGCCGCTGGCTTTCAGGGGATCGATGACGACTTCAACATCACGACCCTGGGAAGGGGTGGAAGTGATACCACCGCGACGGCGCTGGCGGCGGTGCTGGAAGCGGATGTTTGTGAAATCTACACCGATGTCGAGGGGATTTTCACGACCGACCCGCGGATGATTAAGAATGCTCGCAAGCTTCCCCGGATTTCTTACGACGAGATGCTGGAACTGACCAGTCTCGGCGGCGGAAAGATGCACTCGCGTTCCATCGAGTTCGCCAAGAAATACCGTGTCCTCCTGCAGGTGCGGCCTGCCTACACGGACGGCGAAGGAACACTCATCGCCCCACTTCAGGACGGCACGGTTCCAATGGTGACCGGCGTGGCTCTCGTCAAGAGCGAGGCGATCGTGAATCTGCGTCAGCTCCCCGACCGCCCCGGGGTGCTGGCAACTCTGTTTACCAAGATGGCCGAACGTCGGATTCCGATCGACATGGTGATCCAGGACATCGCCGAAGAAGGGATCGCCGAGGTCACCTTCACCGTGCCGCAGGACGATCTGGCCGAAGCACTCACCGCGGCGGAACAGGCTGTACGGGCCTTGGGATTCGGGGAAGTCCATCACGGTACAAACGTCGCGAAAGTCTCGGTTGTCGGTGCGGGAATGCGAACCCACACCGGCGTCGCAGCTCAGATGTTCAAATCGCTTTCGGATTCGGGCGTCAACATCCAGATGATCACGACCAGCGAAATCAAGATCTCGGTCCTGGTCAACCGCGACCAGCGTGAACAGGCACTGAAGTCCGTTCACGAAGGGTTCCAACTGGATCAGGAAATCTCGACCCCGCCTGCAATCGGCTTTGCACAGATCGGAAAACCCAAGTCGCACGTTTCGCGTGATGAACTCGAACGAGACGTCGTTTCCCGACTGGCCAGCATGGAAGACATCGTTGTCAGTGAGGTTCAACTCGACACAAACCAGTCCCGGATCACGGTTCGCAATATCGCGGATCAGCCTGGAGTGGCTGCCGAAATTTTCGCGGCGGTCGCCGAAGGTGGCGTGATGGTCGACCTGATTGTGCAGAATATCGGACACGGTCATCAGGCCGATATCTCGTTCACCGTCCCGCGAACGGATCTGGAACGCTGTCTGCTATTACTGCGTGAACTGGTCGAGCGATGGCCGGGGACCAACGTCAGCTTCGAGAAAGAAATCGCCATGCTTTCAGTCATGGGGATTGGACTGCGAAGTCATACTGGGGTCGGCGAGAAGATGTTCCGCGCGCTGGCTTCTGCGGCTGTGAACATCCAGATGGTCAACACCAGCGAGATTCGAATCAGTGCGGTCGTGGCTCCCAAGGACGCCACAAAAGCACATACTGCCCTGCTGAATGTTTTTGGCCGGGAACACTGAGAGTTCCGGTATCGCTGAAGCCGATTTCACGGGATCCTGCAGTCGATTGCGGGGTCCCGTGATTTCATAAAAGCCGTCGGCAGAGGTGAATTTCACTGTCTCAGACCTGCAGCAGTCCAGTTACCTTGATTACCGCATCCTCAACGTCGAGTCTGGCTCCATTTGCTGTCACCGTCGATGGACTTGGCCGCATTCACTGATGAGTCGTTTTCAGAATGTGTTACCGCGAGGACTTACGGCAGGAGACCGAACGACAATGTTTCACTTCCTCTGGCGACTTGTATCCGGCTCCATGTCCGAATTTGTCAACGACCGTGGTGCCCGTCTCGGAGCGGCCCTGGCGTTCTACTCAACCTTTTCCGTTGCACCGTTGCTGGTGATCTCAATCGGTATTGCCAGTCTGTTTTTCGGAGCCGATGCCGTCCAGGGACAGC
>NZ_DASWWZ010000124.1:0-5723 GCF_036405755.1 Schlesneria sp. | reverse complement strand
TCAATCAAGGCTCGAGCGGCGGCCATGGGGGAGGGGGCACTGCAAATGGCGCTGCTGACCGCAACTCGCCGGGCACCTGCACCAACGACCGTCGCCACGTTGCCCGTTCCGATTCCGCCAATAGCGAACCAGGGGATCGATACCTCCTTACTCACTTCCCGAACCAGTGTCAGACCGGGAAAGTCGGAGAAGGACTTGGTCGTGCTGGGGAAGGTCGGGCCCACACCCAGATAGTCGGCTCCCTCCAGGACCGCTTGGCGGGCCTGTTCGACCGAATGCGTCGATACGCCGACAAGCCGTTCTGGGCCCACGATCGTGCGGGCTTCCGCCACTGTGAATTCCTCCTGTCCGACGTGAACCCCATCGGCATCGCAAAGCACCGCAAGATCAGGCCGGTCGTTAATGACCAGCAGGGCTCCCACTGCGGCAGTCCATGCCCGCAGCTGTCGTGCGAGTTGCAGCCATTCCCGGTCCGAGAGCGATTTTTCGCGAGATTGAATGAGTCGAACGCCTCCGTCCAGTGCCGCTTTCACGACTGCTTCCGGTCCGCCGTCGCAAGCCGCGGCCGTGATCAGTAGATAAACCCGTTGATCATCCAGACGCTGCCGGGCATCCTGATCGGTGCCATGTACCTTTTCTGTCGTGTAAAGCTGATAGCGAAGCTGTTCAAAGCGCGCAGCAAGCTTTGCATCGACCACTTTGCTGAATTCTTCCAGACTTCGCAGCGCCTCCTGCACGCGTTTGAACGCGGCCTGGACGACATCGTCGGCCGACGTTCTCTGGTATTCCGTGGCAACAGAAATCGTTGTCCCAACGTCGTTTACCGTGTCGCGGGCTGAAAGCAGGGCTGAGGTGGGAAGCTCGGACAGAATACCGGTCAGTTCATGCCGGTGCTGTTTGAGACGGCGCGAGAGCGTCTCATCATTCTGCATAAAACGGGCAAAGTCTTCGATCACCCGCAGTCCCTCTCGTGCGCGGTTGGCCGAGGCGTCCAGAATCCGAAAAACGTCGAGCCGAACATCTGTCATCAGAAGCTTCCCGAGAGAGGGCTATATTTGAACCGTAAATTGTAGAAGGAAATTTTTGTGCTGATAGTTCACGTCCGACGACACGATGTACAAATCTGCTGAACAACCCCATTCCATGGACGTAGACATGGGGTTCCACTCTTCTGGACAATGAGTACAATCAAGGCGTCATGTCTTGACCCCTCTGTCCAACCTGTCCCCAAATGAGATCTGCTATGTGGTTTACTGAAAATGCGTGGCCTCCCATGTTGATTTGCGCTGTGGCAGGCATCGTATTTCTGGGACTATGGAATTCGGACAGGCGAAGTCTGTATCTAGTGCTGGCTCTGGTTTCGCTAGGGATGATCGGCGTTGTCTACGGGGTCGAGCGGATGATTGTGACGGATGGAGAGAAATTGCAGCTGCAGGTCGTCGACCTCTGCAATCAATTCCGTCGGCGCGACCCCGCTGCACTCGACCATTTTGCTGCGTCGGCGCCGGGTCTGAGACTCCTCTGTCAAGAGGCGATGGCTCTGGTGGAGGTCGGCGACGATCTGCGGCTGACAGATTTTAAGACGACACTGACAAATCAGAATTCTCGAGGTCGAGTTCACTTTCGCGCGAATGCAACGATTTCCGTGATGGGATTCACTGGTCACCATCCGTTTCGCTGCGTGTTAAGCTTTCAGAAAGAGGGTGGAAACTGGCGAATCATCGACGTCGAACGTCTGGACCCGATCAAAGGTGAGAAAATCGGGGTGATGGATCGAAGATAGTCGAAAGTCGCTCGTTAAATCCGGTAAAACCGAATTCATCCGATGCGCGACAATGTTTCCTTTCATGAACATTGTTTTGCAATCTTTACACTCCACTTTAACAGAAAAGTTGCGGTCATAATTATCGGGTCGAGGGAGCGACTCACAGCAAAGGATTGTCCGACCCAACGCTATCAGTGGAGGTTTAGAATCATGATCACCAGTCTTCGTGGAACCAACGAACTCGCCGCCGTCCAACGCCGAATTCAGAATCGCCGAGTGGGGGGACGTCGCTCTCGTTCAGAGATCGATGCAGAAACCGTCGCGGCACCGCTCGAGGCCGCACCTCGACGTAAGGTCGAACGCCGCAAGATGATCGATCCGACGACTTGTGAGCGGGATTACACCCTCGACGAAGTCGAATTCATGAAAGCAATGGACGAATACAAGCGGAAGAGCGGTCGGATGTTCCCCACATGGAGCGAAGTTCTCGAAGTCGTCCGCAGTCTCGGTTACGTCAAGAAGACCGACAGCCAGGCGGAATGGAGCAACTGAGCTCTGTCGGCTTCGAAACGGAGCGTGCTGCTGGCACTTTCCGTTAGAGAAAGTTCATCATCCCCCAGCAGGATGCGCGGGATGATGGATCGGTTTTAGCGGGTAAGAAACTCCGGGGCGGCTGCAATCGATCCCGGAGCAGGCCCCGTGCCGGTCTTTAATGCCGGTCTCTTTCTGTCAGGCGGGTGCGACCAAAACGCCCTGCGCGTGATCGCCGAAACGCTTTCAGACGTGGCCCGCCTAGAGCGAGCACAACATTCTCGATGTCGTTCTTTTTCGTGGGTGGGCGTGATCACCGCCAGATACGAGACTGACGCTATTCAAGTCGAGGGCTGAGGCGTCTGTCTGCTGCCCGTACACACTGGGGAGTACGTTTTCGGCTTCCGATCGCGTGAAAGGTCAGCTCATGTCCTTGAACGCGTCCCAGCCCAGATATCCCACGATGGCCGCGCTCAGCAGGAACAGGATGTCCATCGTCATGGATTTGGCGAAAGGGACGCCGAGAATCATATCGAGCAATGCCAGAATGGCGACGAAGCCCGCAACTCCGAATGATCCGAAAATGAGGTTTTTTCCGAGATTGGTTGCCATCCGGCCTCTTCCTTGTGTCGATCTGCACGAGCGTGTCGCCGATGTTGATCATCGGCGAAGGTCACTTCCATAATATAGCTCAGGCGATACGGCGGAAGCGAGCCGATTCACTTTTTCCGCGTGTTTTCAAAGTTGCGCGGATTCTGGCGACAAAGCTGCCTCGAAGAACCCGACCAGATGTGTCCGTGTTTCAGCCTTCGATCAGATACAGGCGCAGCATATTCATCGCGACTTTCGCCGTTCTGCTTTTCGCGATCGCAGGGTCGCCGAAATGCTGGACTTTCTCGACCTTGGAATGCTTCGGACCGGCCAGGGCGACAAACGATGCGGGGAAGGGTGCCAGGGGATCGTCCGGATCAAAGTTGGGCCATTCCGTCACCGCGAGGGCGAAATGTGTCCCAAATCGCTGGCGACATCCTTTGGCACAGGCCAGCGCGACTTCCTGACTGATCGGTCCGTACTGACGGATCAACATCGGGTCGACCGAAACGAGTTCTCGTTTGGCGAGATTCGTGGGAACGACGACCCCTCCCATATAACACGATTCGAACCCGGGAACCCCGGTCAGTCGGTGAGCCAGCAGTCCCCCCGTACCCGATTCGGCCGTTGAGAGCGATGCGCGGCGCAGCTTCAATAACCGGACAAGAGCATGTTCCAGTTCTTCGTCTTCCACCCCGAAGACCAATGTTCCCATACGGTTCAGCACGATTTCGCGAGTTTTCTCGATCTTCTGATGACACTCATCGATCGAGCTGGCGGCGGCGGTGATGCGGAGAGTGATCGTCGCTTCGTGAACGGTGATGCCGACGTCGGGGTCACGTCCCCGGGCGGTCAGGTCGCCCAGTGCTTCTTCTGCCTGTGATTCCCCCACTCCGAAAAGATTGATTCGGGCCCGGCGGATGACTTGTCCACTTCCGTCCAGTCGGGGAAGAACCTGCTGCCGGAACATCTGCTTCATCTCACTGGGGACGCCTGGCATCGCCGCAATGTGTGAGAGGGTTCCATCTGCGCGTCGATATGTCATCCAGATCCCGGGAGCGGTCCCGCGGGGATTGGGAAGGGGGTCGCTGCCGTGAGGAAACATCGCCTGCATCACGTTTCGCTCGGGCATCGGCCGATTTCGCTTGGCGAACATGGATTTAATGTATTCGAGCGACTGTTCGTGCAAAATCAGTTCGACGCCGGCGAATTTGGCGAGGGCATCGCGCGTCAGGTCGTCCAGAGTGGGACCTAGCCCTCCGGTCATCAGCACGATTTCGGATCTCTCGGCCGCCGTCCGCAGCGCGCCGACCATCTCGTCCAGCTCGTCGGCGATCGTCATATGTGCGAGAACCGGAATACCGATTTCTGCCAGTTCAAGGCTCAGCCATTGACTGTTTGTATCGAGTTTAGTCCCCGCTGTAAGTTCGGTTCCAACGGAGATAATTTCGGCATGCATGGAAAATTCTCTGGAAATTCAGCGTTCGCGTGGACGAGATCGTGAAATCGATCAATGCGGCAGGAGTGTTTTCATCGTATTTGCTCCGGGGCGGCTGATCGACGTTCCCTGATTCCGAGTGTTATTGGTTATCGGCAGCCGCTTTCGGCGAGGTCATGGTGGGCAGATCAGAAGTTTAATCGCTTCTCGATCGTTCAGGCAACGCGTTCAATTCTGCCATTTGGTCTGAATCCAATGAATAATTCACTCGGGGCGGGATATAATGCTTGAGCCATGCGTACCGCTTCGGGGTGACGAGGCCTTTTCCATCGCGTAAATCAAGAGGAATTGGGGAGTTACATTTGAATGCTCCTTCTTGCTGGAGGAAAGCGACTGCTGCGACGATTCGGGAATCGTCTTTCCTAAAACAGGAACTTTGACAACAATTCCCTGACGGTTTGCCGAGAGCCGAAAATCAAGAATTTGGTCGGAGTCAGGATGAGGTCAGGTATGGATTTTCTTTCTCGCCTACGCTTTTACGGCTGCACAATCTTGCTGCTGACCGGGCATGTTACGCTGAGCAGCTTGGTGTTCTCTGCCGAAGAATCGCTGTCGCGATCATGGTTCGAAACCATCAAGCGACAAGCCGAAGATGCGGTGCAGTCGAAAACGGCGGGGGGACGTCAGTTCTGGGGCGATATTTACCACTGCAGTGGATGGCGGATCCAGCAGAACGTGTTCAGCGGACAGTGCCGTTTGATTGATCCAGAAAGCCTGCGTCATACCAATGGGACTTTCGCCGAGTGTCGGACCGTATTGGACGAGATCGCTCGCGAACGAAATCTCGCGCCGAAGAACGGGCCTGCTGTGATCCTGATTCACGGTCTGCTGCAATCTTCCCGCTGTATGACATCATTAGGAAAGAGTCTGCAGAATGCAGGGTACCAGACGGTCGAGTTTGATTATCCCAGCACCCAGATTTCCATTCCCGAGGCCGCGCGCAACCTGGACAAGGTGATTCAATCGCTCGACGGAGTCAGCGAAATCAACTTCGTCGTCCACAGCATGGGTGGACTGGTCGTTCGAGCTTACACCAAGGAATTTGATGATCCCCGGATCAAACGGATGGTGATGCTGGGGACACCGAATCAAGGTGCGGAACTGGCTGATTTGACTCGCCGAAGCTGGCTGCTCAGAACCGCAGGGGGGCCAAGTGCACGCCAGCTGGGAACCCGTTCGAACGGACTGATTCCACAGCTTCCTGTGCCGAAATTCGAGTTTGCCGTGATTGCCGGATCCAGTGGAACGGCTTGCGGATGGAATCCCCTGATTCCCGGGGATGACGATGGAACTGTCACGGTCGACAGCACCAAGCTACCGGGCGCATCCGACTTCGGC
>NZ_DASWWZ010000123.1:0-11976 GCF_036405755.1 Schlesneria sp. | reverse complement strand
CATTTGCACGAAGCGTTCGTGCTGCTGGTCGGTCAGCCATTGCGACAGGTGAAGCAGTGGATGGTCGGCGGCTGGCAACTGTTCCTGGCTGCCGAGAAACTTTGCGTCGCGTGACCGGTTGGTGCGGGGATCTTTGGCTTCCCCTTTTTCGCTCAGATACACGATCTGCTCGCCGTCAAACTCATGCTGATCGTTGGAATCTCGACGGCGGTTCTCCAGAATCTTGTAGTTCACGCGTGAGAAAACGCTGCCCCAACTGTAGTAATCATCTTGAGTCCACTGGTCGAATGGATGATTGTGGCACTTGGAGCACTGAAGCCGGACCCCCAAAAATAATTGACCGACCGCTTCAGATCGTTCAAACGGGGTCCGCAGGGCTCGATAGAAGTTGGCGGGGGGAACCTCGTAAGTACTGCCTTGGGCGGCCACAATCTCGCGTACAAGTTGATCGAGTGGCTTGTGCGTTGCGAAGGACTCCCGCAGCCACGAATAGAAATTTTCGACCCCTTTTCGATCGAGCGTTTTCTCTTCAATTCTGAGCAGATCGGACCACTTGAGAGCCCACCAGTCGGAAAATTCGGGCCGCTCGAGGAGTGAATCAATCAGGACGGCGCGCTTGTTCTCTGTCGTGTTGTCAACAAATCGTTGAGCTTCCTGGGCCGTGGGCGGAATCCCGAGAAGATCCAAGGTGACTCGCCGAATGAATGTCGCATCATCGCAAACGGGCGACGGGCTGATCTTGAGCTGCTTCAGTTTGTCGAAGACTTGAACATCAATAAAGTTCGCAGGGTCGGGACCGGTCCAGACGAAGTCAGGTCGATCGGGCAGAAACGCGATCCTGACGATCGACTGAAGATCCAGATACCGAACGATGACGGTGACTTCACCTGCAGCGTGACCTGTGACCAGCCCCTCTCGTGAGACATCAGCAATCGGCTGCGACAGTTCATAGACGGCAAGTGACGAAACATCCTTTGCTGATCCGTCAGAAAATTCGGCGATGACTTCAATCTGCTGCTGCCAGCCCGGCGATGAGGACGTTCGTTGTTCGGGAAGAAAGACCGATTCGGGGAGGACGCGAAGTCGCAGTAACTGTGGCGTTTGACGGGTGTCTCGCGGCATCCCCGCCGCAATCCAGTTTCGCAGGATCTGGTATTCCTGCGACTCTGTCGAAAACCGTTTCCCTCCTTCGTGGGCCATCTGCATGGTCGGTTTCAGCAGCATGAGGCTTTGATCGGGATCGAGGGAATTCACGCGACGGCCGAAGAGTTCCCGCGTAAGAACCTCGAAGTCGGCATCCGGGTCCTGACCCCGTAAGGAAATCTGGAATCCCCCCTTGCCACGAGCGTTGCCGTGACACGTCCCGAGATTACAGCCCGCCTTGGAAAGAACGGCCATGACATCATTCCGAAACGAGACTTCTGCCGCACCGGTCGAAGCGGCATAACAGAAGAACCCGATCCAAGCGAGCAGGCGCAGTGTGAATCGCTTTTTCACTCGTCTGTCCATTCGTGGTACGATGAATGTCCAAGGCCACCTTTAGAACGTTGATTCTATGATGGTGGAGTGGTGATCGAAAGTCCGAACCAGACCGGTGACCGCCTCCACCGGAGATGACGTGTCAACTGCTGCTACTCACCCGAGGATCGACCCCTGTGCGCTGTATGACTGCTCCTCCGATTGTCGTCGCATTCCTGTTCTGCATCGGGATTGCAGGATTCGCTGTGGCTGACGATCAGGAACCGGGAAAACTCCCGTTTACACTCGTCCCTCAGCGAAAATTTCTCCAGATCCCCAAAGGACAGCCTGTCGCGCAATGTTCTGCCGTTGCCGTCAATTCCAAAGGAGAACTGTTCCTGTTCCATCGCGGACCGAGACCTGTTCTTTGCTTCGACCCGGAAGGGAAGTTTTTGCGAGGTTGGGGCGATGATGTGATTAAGATCGCTCACGGACTTCGCATCGATTCCGACGACAATGTCTGGATCACGGATGTCGGTTCAAGTCGGGTTTATAAATTCGATTCCCAGGGAAACCCATTGCTGATCCTGGGAACAGGAGTCGCCGGGACGGGCCACAATCAGTTTAACGAGCCGACCGATATTGCGTTCGGTCCCGAGGGTGTGGTCTACATTTCTGATGGTTACGGCAACAGTCGGGTCATGAAGTTTAATCAGAACGGGGAGTTCATCTCGACCTGGGGAACGGCGGGAAAAGACCAGGGCCAGTTCCGGTTGCCTCATTCGATCGTGGTCGACAAAGAACAGCGCGTACTCGTCGGGGACCGAGAGAACAATCGGATTCAGGTTTTTGATACCGACGGCCAGTGGCTCGCCACCTGGAAAGGGTTCGCACCGTACGGAATGGCATTCGATCCCGAAGGTCGATTATTCGTTGCCGATGGACGGGCCTGTCAGGTGCTGCTGCTGGACGACCAGGGGAAAGTGGTCCGACGCTGGGGTCGCGAAGGGAAAAGCACGGGACAGTTCCAGATGCCTCACATGCTGACATTCGATGCGTCAGGGAATCTTTACGTGGCGGAAATTAACGGCAAGCGTTTGCAGAAGTTCATTCGCAATACAGCAGTGAAATGACGATTCATAGCGATACCGGGCCGCCGGTGGTGTGCAGAGAAGTCTCTCGATCCGAGAAGTTCAACATTCTCCGCACACGTCCATTGAACTCGTCCGCTCACGGGCACGAGGGTCTCACGAACTCGCTCAGAGGATCATTGCGATTCGCGGATTTTCCTGTCCGGAGTTCTGTTGCGGCTGAGATATTTCTGCATCTCGCGCGACCAGTACGCGCCGTTGTCGGTGACAATTTTCTGGAATTCGGCGTAGGTGTCCGCGGTGACTCGCAAATTGCAGTTACACATCTCGTCGGTTGATTCCTCGCCGAAGTAGACCGTCTGGGGGGGAATATTGGGATTGGCGGGGTTACCCGACGAATTGTCAAATGCCACTTCAATCTGAATACGTGATCCTGCGGGAAGGTGGACAACCGGGTCGACGACATACGAGTCTTGCCAGTTGAAATCCCATTCTTCGATCTTGAGGAGAGGGACTTCAGCGCCGGAGGGAAGAATGGCTCGAACCAGGTAACTCTTGCCGAGAAGGTGCATGTGGGGTCGAACCTCCAGCACCAGCAGGCTGACGGGAGTCACATATTCTCCCTTAAACCGAACATCGGGTTCATCGGCGGGAATCACCAGATCGACATTTCCGACAATCAGATCTGTGATCATTTGCCTGGCATCGGAGGGGGCGAAGTAGATGCCAATCTCCGTTTGATCAAATTCGGGCTTACCTGAGGGGTGGTAGTGAATCTGGAAAACGACGTCGCCTCCTTTGGGCATCAACCGGCCCATTCCTTTCGGAAAGAAATGCGGCGTGGCCCCAGGATTCCAGCCCCCCAGATATGCGGCTTCGGGCAGGCCATGGCCTCCGAACCGTGTATAGCCTTCCGTCGGATCGGCCTCGTCGAGCGATCTGGCCTGGCCGCTGTTGTCGAGGAACATGTGAGCGTGGTGCACGATGCGGGGGTTGCCCGGATGGACTTCGATGGCTCTGATCAGTCGGTCCTGGTGCAATCCCGTCGGGATCACGAAATGTTTGTAGAGGTCCGGGCCGTCAGCGGGGAGTGCAAATCGGCGCGGCATGCGAATGACCATGTCAGGCTTACCCAACTGCCAGCCCTTGGGAAACGTCGGAACGGGTGGCAGATCATCGTCGTCCCCTTCGGGAGTCTCTGCGTGGTACCACGCTTGAAGGGTTTCGAGCTGTTCCTGAGAAAGTCGGCGTTCGCCAGCAAAGTGGCCGTAATTGGGGGCGGGCTTCCACGGCGGCATCAGCCGTGTATTGACCACTTCGACAATCAACTGGGCGCGGGTGCGGACTTGGTCGTACGTCAGCAGGGGGAACGGAGCGACCTCCCCCTCGCGGTGGCAATTGACACAGTTCGAAAACAGGATCGGTGCCACATCCCGAGTAAACAGGATCGTGCTCGAGGATTCATCCTCGGTCAACGGGGCCAGTGGCTCGCCAGCGGGGTCGGTCTGAGTTACCGCCAGACGTTTTCCGTGTGCAACCGCTTGCAGAGCGTCGACCAGATAGTTCTTTTTTGACGAGCTCTTCTTGCCTGTGGTCGTCGCAGCGTCATCCAGACGTCCCCGGTAGATCAACTTCCCGCCCCGATCGTAGACGAAGGCCTGCTGGGAATGGGTCGCCCCCGTCAGTTTCCGTAGCGATTGGCGGGCATCAAACAGGACCGGAAACTTGGGACGGAATTTGAGAAACTCGTCACGAGCGTGCTTGCGAGTCGCGTTGGGCGCTAAGTAGACGCCGTAGAGTGTGACGTTTTGCTTTCGATACACAGTCGCCAGCTTGTTGAGACGCTGCAGAAGCTCGTGATTCGACGCGGTATCGTGGGTCAGAAAAACGAGACCAATCCCTTTGAGTTCGGCCGAACCTAGCAATTGATGCTGGTGTCCCTCGACATCGTGGGCGCGCAGATCCGCAGGAAGCGTCGTCGTGGGTTTCACTTCTTCCGATGACGGTGTCGCCGATGACGGTGTCTGGCCACCGGGCACGCTTGCCGCTATCGCTGCGAATAGCAGGAAAACGGTTGCCCGCCCGGCGAAGTGCGTCAGAAGTAATGGGTTCGATGTGTTCATCACGATCTGTCGAAATTCACGGGGCTAATTGAGCAGGCCGTGATCAGGGGGCAGGGGGCTGACATCATGACCTCGACCGCAGCGTTTTTTCTCTTCCGGAACCAGGGACCCCGAGTACGTTCAACCACGGGATTCAAGGAGAGGATTCGGACCGTTGAGGACAGTCCTGTCTTACAGAGTAGCTGCTGGCGGACCTGACCGCACGCGTGATTTGATTGAAACCCTTGCCCCAGATTGCCTTGAGGATCAAGTCGCCGCAGGGCCGCAGCAAGTCTGCGGGATGCCACTTCGTCCCTGATTTGTTTTGCATTTTGGCGAATCCGCGGCAGATCGTTCAATGATTGCGAATCGTTCCCGGGACTTCTAGGATTCTGCACATTTCCTGCGGCTTCCGAAATGACTTCTCTTTTTCAGTTGGAAAGACACATATGACAGACAATTTTCAACCCGCCACGCAATGTATTCATGCCGGCCAGGTGCCCGATCCGGCCACGAATTCGCGCGCTGTCCCCATCTATCAGACAACGTCATACACGTTCAATGACACTGATCACGCCGCCAGTTTGTTCGCCCTGCAGGCCTTCGGAAACATCTACACCCGGATCATGAATCCGACTTGCGATGTTCTCGAGAAGCGTCTCGCTGCTCTGGAAGGAGGGGCCGGTGGACTTGCCGTTGCTTCCGGACAGGCCGCCGAATCGCTCGCGATCCTGAACATCACGCAGGCCGGACAGAACATCGTCTCGGCGACCAGTCTCTACGGTGGAACGTACAACCTGTTCCATTACACGTTCCCGAAGTTTGGCATCAAGACGAAGTTCGTCCAGCAGTCTGATCCCGAGAATTTCCGCAAGGCGATCGACGACAAGACGCGCTGCGTGTATCTCGAAACGATCGGTAATCCTCGCGTTGACGTACCTGATTTCGAAGCGATTTCCAAGATCGCTCACGATGCCAGAATTCCTTTGATCGTTGATAACACGCTGGCCTCTCCGATCCTGTGCCAGCCGTTCAAATGGGGTGCCGACGTCGTCGTTCATTCCTGTACGAAATTCATCGGAGGACATGGGACCTCGATTGGCGGAATCATCATCGAGAAGGGGGGATTCCCCTGGGGGAACGGGAAGTTCCCGGAGATGACCGAACCGGACCCCAGCTATCACGGCATGAAATTCTTCGAGACGTTCGGTCCGATGAACCTGGCCTACCTCATCAAGACCCGGACGCAGCTCTTGCGGGACCTCGGTCCGGCGATGAGTCCCTTCAATGCGTTCCAGTTGCTTCAGGGACTGGAAACGCTGCACCTGAGAATGCCTCGTCACAGTGAAAATGCCCTCGCTGTTGCTCAGTTCCTGCAGTCTCATCCCAAGGTGAGCTGGGTGAACTATACGGGACTGGAAGATCATCCTTCCTATTCACTGGGAAAGAAGTACCTCCCCAACGGCTGTGGAGCGATCCTGGGATTTGGAATCAAGGGGGCCACGCCGACTCAGCAGAAAGAGAATGGCATCAAGGTCATCGACCGCGTGAAGTTGTTCAGCCATCTGGCTAACGTCGGTGACAGCAAGTCGCTAATCATTCATCCTCACAGCACGACGCACCAGCAACTGACGCTCGAAGAGCAACTGGCGTCCGGGGTGACACCTGACTTCCTGCGACTGTCGGTCGGAACGGAAGATGTCCAGGACATCATTGCCGACCTGAAGCAGGCACTGGAAGGGGTGTAAGAACGGCTCGCTGGAATATCCGCCAGCGAATCCAGGGGTGATCCACCTGTAACCGGTGGAGGAACCGCAAATAGTAACGGGGAGCGATCGTAAGTTCGCTCCCCGTTCTTGTGTAGTCTGGTGAAGATCAGACGATGCCGGTCAGACACCTTCAGCAATGACTTCAGCGATCGATTCCCGGACGGCCTGACAAATTTCGATGACCAGTTCTGCGGGCATTGCAGGGGCCGGCATCAGGACAATGATATCGGCGATATTTCGCAGGATGACACCCCGGCGTCGACAAGCCAGCGTGACACGATGTCCCACCCGCTGACTGGGTACGAAGGGCTCTTCTCCGTTGGCCAGCTCGATTCCGACCATCGTCCCTTTCACGCGAACTTCTTTGACCTGCGGCAGCTCTTCCAGCGGAGCAAGTTGCTCTTGAAGGATCCGTTCCAGTCGGAATGCATTCGGTAAGACCTTGTGCTCATCAATCAGGCGAAGCGAGGCGAGCGCTGCGGCACAGGCGAGGGGATTCCCGGTATAAGTATGGCCGTGGTAGAACGTTTTGCCCGCCCAGGGATCCCCCAGAAACGCGTCGTACAACTCGTCGGTGACCAGCGTCGCAGCGAGCGGCAGGTAGCCTCCGGTCAATCCTTTTGAAAGAATCAGGAGATCCGGCGACACCGATTCCTGCTCACAGGCAAACAGAGTTCCCGTACGGCCGAACCCGACCGCGATTTCATCGGCAATCAGTAGCGTATCATATTTGTAGGTCAGTTCCCGGACTTTGCTGAGGAAGCCTTCGGCTTGCACTCTGATCCCGGCAGCCGCCTGCACGAGTGGTTCAATCACCACCCCCGCAATTTCACCGGCATGTGTTGAGAGCAGCCGTTCCAGCTCGATCGACCAGTGCTCCAATTGCTGCCGCTCCTGCTGGGGCTGTGTCGGCGTAGCAATTGGGACGCTTGACCAGATGGCCGGGAAGAGGAGTGGGCTGAAGAGATTCTTGAATCGGTCGATTGATCCCAGGCTCATCGTCCCGATGGTGTCACCATGGTATGCACCGTCGAAATAGACGAATTTATCTCGCACCTGTGGTTTGTTCGGACGCTGCTGGAAGTACTGATAGGCCAGTTTCAAAGCAACTTCGACGCCAGCCGCGCCGCAATCAGAAAAGAAGACTTTGCTGAGACCTTCGGGAGTGCGGCTGACGAGTTCCGCCGCCAGTTCAATCGACGGGACATTCGCCAGACCCAGGAGCGTGGAATGTGCGACCCGGTCGAGTTGGACGCGTATCGCCCGGTCGATCGCCTCGACGCGATGACCGTGAATGTTACACCACAAAGACGAGTGCCCGTCGAGATAGCGGCGATCCTCTGTGTCGGTTAAGTAGAATCCTTCTGCCTCGACAATGATCGGTGCCTGTTCGTCCCGATAGGCCGACATTGCTGTGAAGGGATGCCAGACATACTGGTTGTCGGCGATGCGTAACTGATTGGAATCCAAGGTCATTTCCTGGCAAATGAAGTGATGATTTGTTGCCGCCCCCAGGCAGGGGGGCGGCAAACTCCAGTCGGTCGGAAGTTATGGCATCCCAAATCGGTCCGATCGTCGATTCATTGCGCAAGCTTTTTGGCCGCTTCCTGACGAGCCTTTTCCATCACGCTTTCCAGGGTGACGGGTTTGCCATTTTGCCGCTTGCTCTCATCGGCGGCTTCCATGAACGCATAGATTTCCAGCGTTTCTTCGGGCGAAACAGGTGCTTCCCCCGTGTGGAAGAATTTGACAATCGCGATCACCAGCGGGTCATAACCGTCGTACGATCCGACGGCCGCTTCCCCTTTTTCTCCTTGGGCATTTCCCGTGTAGCCGGGTCCCTCGCGATAGATCCCGGTCCGGTCACCCTTCCATTTTCCGGTCACTTCGATCTTGCCATCGGAGTTGACCGAACGGACGACCGATTCACATCCTTTCCCCATCACGGTGAAGAGCGACTCGACCCCGTGAATTCCGTACCAGAAAAGATCGGGGTGAGATGGTTCCAGCGAGGCGGGACTGGTTGTGAAGCAGTGCATGACTTGACCAATCGATCCTGCCCGCACAGCGAGTGAATTCTTGCCGAAACGGAGTGAGGATGAAGAAAATACCGGGACTTTGTACTTCTTCGACGCTTCAAAAATCGCGATCGCATCCGCAAGTGAGCCCGCGATCGGCTTGTCGATGAAGCACGGCTTGCCTGCTTTCAGACAGGGAAGAAGTTGCTCGTAGTGAGGTCGTCCGTCATTCGTTTCCAGCAGCACGACATCAACACGCTTCAACAGTTCTTCGATGGAATCGACGATTTCGATCCCCATCTTTTTGAATTCTTCGGTGTATTCGGGGACCCGCTCGAGACTCGTTTTGATGTCAGGGCTCCCTTTGGGATAGGCCGCCACAACTCGGCAGCCTTCTGCTCCTGCGACGGGCTTACTCGCATTCAACGTCTTGGCGAACGCAGGAGCGTGCGATGTATCAAGACCGATCACCCCGACCCGCAGTGTCTTGGGAGCAGCAGGAGCGTTTTCCGTTTGCAGGGCAGTAGCGGCCTGGATCGGAACTGCCACCTGATCGGCGGCGACGTCGGTCGACGCTGCTGGGTTTGTTGCTGAAGTCGTCCCCGTTGCAGCGACAGATTGAGACAGTCCGATGGTGAGGAAGGCCGTGTTCCACAGCGCGACGGATTTGTCCTGCCCGGCGGTGGCAACCAGACTTCCATTGTGGGAGACCGCGACGGCCGTGATTTTTGCTTCATGTGCATCGAGCGCAACCAGCGGCTCACCTGTTTCGAATTCCCAGATCATCAGTTCGTTCTTTCCCACTGCGCGGCCTCCGCTGACACTCACGGCCGTTTCCCCGTCCGGATGGACGCTCACGGCGTTTGTCGGTCGCGAATGGCCGGCGAAGTAACCGAGAGGTTTGCCACTGGTTAAGTCATACACATTGACGTGCTCATCCACACTGCTTGAGAGTAGAAAGCGTCCATCGGGAGAGAAAGCCACTCCGGTCGCTGCTTTCGAGTGGAGTTCAAAAGTGTGCTTCACTTCTGCGGTGGCGGCGTTCCAGATTTTGACCTGACCAGCCTTGGTGGGGCGTAATTCGTCTCCAGCCGCTGTGGCGACAAGTGTTCCATCCGCAGACCACGCGATGGCGGTTAATGGATATCCATGTCCCCGCAGCTCTTTGGACGTTGGTTCTGGCGTCAGTGTCCAGATCCGTCCGACCTCATCTTCGCAGGCCGTTGCCAGGAACTTGCTGTCGGGAGAAAAGGCGACGCCTGTGACTGAGCCACGATGTCCCTTGAGTTCATGCAGTAAGGCACCCGTCTGGGCGTCGACAAGACCGGCGAACTGATAACCGCCGACGGCGAGGAACTTTCCATCGGCTGAAAAGCTGAGGCTGCGGACTTGCCCGGTCTTGAATTCGAGTGCCCGGCCGAGTGTTTTGTGGCTGACGTCGACCAGTTGAACTCGATTCTTGAGTCCGATGGCCAGCGTCTGATCGTCGGCCGAGAAGGCGACGCTGGTCGCCCAACTGGGAAGCTCGGTGAACCGGGCGGTCTCCTTGACTTCTCCCCCCGTCGGCGAACGATCGGCCCTGCTGAGAATCTTCAGCTCGTCCGGGCGGGCCGCGGCGTGTGCCAGTGAAGTGCAAAACCAGACCAGTCCTAACAGGGTTCTGAACATAGCTCCGTTCATCCAACGCTCCTCAGCCGATCGGGCACCATAAAATTCTCAAGTTCACCACGCACGTCGGACTCGCATCCTCGTCGGGCCATCGCTTTTTGGAGTATCGGGCAATTGTGATGCGTGCGTCAATTGCACGGCAGGTCAGTGCTGCAGTGGGCCGCCTGACGATCAGAATTCGCCCGGCGCAAACTCTCAAAACAGTCCAGTTTGCGTTACCATGCGGTGGCCGTGTCCAAACTGGAGGATTCGGCCGAACGGTTAACGATCTCCTCGAATCGCAGTCATGAGACACGGAAAGGGGCCTGATGTCCGCCCAGGGATTGACAGCAGCACAGCTGGATGAGCTTCGAAAGTTCGATTCACCGACAATCTGCAACGCCGTCGAGTTATGGAACCTGCGACCACGAAATACGGGTTACATGAATTCGTCGATCAAGGCCTGTTTCCCCAGCTTCCCTCCGATGGTGGGATACGCGTTGACGTCCACCTTCCGCAGTATGGCACCCCCGCGCGGCGGTGATGCCTACGGAAGCATCGGTGCTCAACTGGACGCCTTTGCCACATTACCCGGTCCCCCTGTGATCGTCTTTCAAGATCTTGACGAACCCTCTGCGTCAGCCACGTTTGGTGAGGTGATGTGCTCGACCTACAAGCGATTTGGCGCTCAGGGGCTGATTACCTCGGGGACAGGGCGCGATCTGGCACAGGTCGAAGCACTCGGCTTTCCAACATTCACGAACGGGGCCTGCGCCGCGCATGGATACTGTCATATTGTCTCCATTAATGGACCCGTCACAGTCGGGGGAATGGTCATTTACCCAGGGGACCTGCTGCATGGCGATCTGAACGGGGTCACGACGATTCCCGCCGAAATTGCGTCGGAAGTCCCCGAAGTTTGCCAGGAGATTGCCCGGGCCGAAGCCATCGTTCTCGACTATCTCAAGAGCGAGAAGGTGTCCGTGGCGGAATTCAACGTCGCCCGCAAGGCCTGTGGAGACGCGATCAACGCATTGGGCAAACGGCTCCGTGGAGAATGAATACCTGCCCGGGCAGAAGTCGCGGGGTGAGTTTGACCTGATGGAAGTTAGCTGGGAGCCAACGTGACAAGGAACGTTGCAAGGAATCGCTCACCCTTCTCGATCTGGTTAGCGGTGATTTCACTCTGCACGGCGGGGCTGGTGGGGACTTACGTCCTGTTCGTCGAAGCACCACCCCCCCGCCGGATTGTGATTGCAACGGGGGGCAAGGATGGTGCGTATTATCGCTTCGCCCAGCTCTATGCGAACTTGCTGAAGAGTGAGGGGATCACTCTCGAAGTTCGTTCGACGCAGGGCTCGGTCGAGAACCTGAAACTGCTCATGGATGACGATTCCGACGTCCGTGTCGCGTTCGTCCAGACCGGCATCGCCAATTCCGAAGAGTGTGATTCGCTGGAAGCTCTTGCGAGTCTGTATCGCGAACCCCTGTGGATCTTCTACCGCGGAAGCAAGGGAATCGATCGGCTGACGCAGTTAAAGCAGCAGCGGATCGCAATCGGGCCAGAAGGGAGCGGGACGCGCGGAATCGCGTTGCAGTTACTCAAAGCGAATGGTCTGGGCGAAAAGGATGATGAATTCAGTGCGCTGGCGGGGAATTTGGCAGCCGAAGCTCTGGAGCGGGGTGAGATCGATGTCGCCTTTTTCGTGGCGGGTGTCGACGCAAAATACGTTCGAAAACTGCTGCGAGATCCAGAGATTCATCTGGCTGAGCTGACTCATGCCGAAGCGTATGAAAGACAGTTCCGGTTCTTGTCTGCGGTGAAAATCGACGAAGGTCTGCTGGATTTGCAGCAGAACATTCCTTCACACCAGATCGTCCTGATTGCGCC
>NZ_DASWWZ010000122.1:0-5399 GCF_036405755.1 Schlesneria sp. | reverse complement strand
TTCCTCTGGCAACTTCACTTCCCACTTCACCTGCGTGGCAGCAGAAGCAATGGTGATTCCTTTTTCACGTTCCAGATCCATGAAGTCCATCGTCGCGCCGACGTTGTCCTTCCCCTTCACTTCGTGGATGGCGTGAATTCGTCCTGAGTAGAACAGAATTCGTTCGGTGAGAGTTGTTTTTCCCGAGTCAATGTGAGCCGAGATACCGATGTTGCGGACTTTTTCGAGGTTCATGGTGATGCTGTTGAAACGCGGTCGGGGAACAGTGCGATCTCGGAGACGGTCTACCGAGACCTATCGGGGGAAACGAGCGATCCTGCGCAATCAAAGCCGGGGGATTTGATCGAAAGAACCTGCTGCAAGAACGCTGCGAAGAAAACGAGTAGAGATGCCTCGTGAGACGCCCAGAAGGAACAGAAACGCCGAGAGGTCCACCCCAGAGAGGCCACTGAGATGAACCCTAGCGAACTGAGCGAATCGTGCATTCCCGGAGCATCTAAGAGTCCTTTATTTTCGTCGTTGAATTGCGATCAAATCGTAAGTGTACGACGAACTTCCCTAGTTAACTCAAAGATGCCACATCGGGTGAAACATGCGTAATCGCACGTGACAACGTACTTGCTGCGTAAGACAGTCGCGACGTTTCGCCGTAAAAGTTCCCGAATAGTAGCAATCTTCGGACCTTGCGGGAAGTGCGATTCGCTCTATTCGTCGTTTTTTTGCATCCTCAGCCCAACACAGCACAGAACACGCGTATATCGTTCGCCAATAACCCGAAGGGGAAGCATAGACTCGAGCAAAACCGAAAGACTCCCCAGACAAAGCAATAAAAAAACGCCTTCCGGTCGGGACGGAAGGCGTTTCTAATTTTGTCAAATCAATTGACAGGACGGAGCAACTGAGTCGCGAATCGGCTTAGTAACGACCACCACCGCCGTTACCGCCGTATCCACCACTGCTGCGGCCACCGCCGCCGCCACCGTAACCACCACCACCGCTGCGGCCGCCGCCGTAACCGCCACCACCACCGCTGCGACCACCGCCACCGCTTTCACGGGGACGAGCTTCATTCACTGTCAGCGTACGGCCCTGGAACTCCGCTCCGTTCAGTGCACCGATCGCCGCTTCTCCACCGTCCGACATCTCTACGAAACCAAAGCCACGTGATCGGCCGGTTTCGCGGTCTGAAACGACCTGTGCCGACGAAACGTTGCCGTGCTGACTGAACAACTCACGCAGATCGTCAGCTGTACAATTGTAAGACAAATTACCCACATACAGATTCTTGCTCATCGTCGTCCTTTGCGAGCCATACAGGCTCTCTGAAACAGGTCATAGGCTGCCGCTTACTGCGACAGGGAAGATCAAAGCCAAATCAGCGACTACAAAACCGCGGCATCGAGAGCAACATCAAAAACTTCCCGACAGTTTTTTTGTTCCACGAGAGCAAACGGACATGACGGTTGCCGAGGAGCGTCACCCGACTTGACTTACTTGGACGCGGCGAGAGAAAACTCGGACAGCGGGCAAGAAGAAACATCGGTGGGCGAGGAGGCATTCATCTTCCTACCCCGGCAAGCCCCTGCCCGCCGGAGATAGAAAGTGTTATTGCACGTTGCGTCAAAAAAGGAAACGCCGATTCGATAGTTTTTCATAGAAAAATTAGACCGGAAGACGGAAATTCGTTCAGGGCCAGTCGACGTAACTCTCCTTAAAATTTTCCCGGACTCGCTATTCCGCAATCTACCCTTCGCAGCGGCCGCCTCTCGAAACGTGCTAAGTCCATAGGCACCTAGGAAAAACGACGCAGAATACTTCACACAGGCTGAAAAGCCACGAAACAGTCGGTGCGTTTTCCAACAACTCGGCCTCAAATATGCTCACGCCGCAAGTGCGCAATCAGGATTCATGATTGATCGCCATCAAGCATCCGGCTTCACCCGCGATGCGACCTCATTCACGCAATCTTGTTGCCGATTTCACCACCCCGTTCACCCCTATGGGGCGAGATCCGCACGGCACTCCATCGAGCACTCCGACGACCCTCAGAATGGGGTTCGCGCGAACATGCGACCGACCTGAATGACCACTCGCCAATTCCTTCAATTGGTCGATGGGGCATTGCAAAACGCAACCCGACGGCGGGGGGGCACACGACCGCGAATGACACCGCGTCCGTACATCCCTAGCGATTAAAAGCAGCAGACATTGACTGCCGGCAGAGTGACGCCCCGGTCACCAGGGCAGGGCCGTGGCAGCCCTGCCGAAAACCTCAGACAAAACCCATCAACCTGAGGTGATTCGAGTGCAAACATGCGACGGAAAGAGCTACGTTTTCAGGTAGATCGGGTCGCAGCAATTCTATCGGTTCTCTTGAAGTTCGACCGTTCGATCGCTAATTTTCGGCCTCGTCAACAAGGGGGTTGCATGAGCGATGAAAGTTCGCGCCGCAGTTGTCCCGCTCAGTCGACCCGAATCCGGGTCGCTATCTACCATGTCTGAGGTCGCATTAGCGGCCTGCATTTGAAGGACTTCGCATGTCGACCAAGTACGTGTATTTTTTCGGCGACGGTCAGGCCGACGGTGACTCATCAATGAAAACCCTGCTGGGAGGCAAGGGTGCGAATCTGGCCGAAATGGTTCGTATCGGCCTGCCCGTTCCCGCTGGTTTCACCCTGACCACCGAAGTCTGCACCTACTACTACGCGAACAACCGGACCTTCCCGCCCGAGCTGAAGCAGCAGGTCCTGGACGCTCTCAAGAAAGTCGAAAAATCCATGGGTGCAGAGTTCGGCTCTGCCACCAACCCGCTGCTGTTCTCGTGCCGCTCCGGTGCTCGGGAATCGATGCCAGGGATGATGGACACGGTCTTGAACATCGGCCTCAACGACACGACCGTTGTCGCTCTGGCCAAGCAGACCGGCAACGAACGATCCGCCTGGGACAGCTACCGCCGCTTCGTACAGATGTACGGCGACGTCGTGCTCGAGCTGAAGCCAAAAGACAAGACCGAAGGGGATCCGTTTGAAGTCGCTCTCGAACACAAGCGAGAAAAGGCCGGCGTCAAGGAAGATTCACAGTTGTCGGTCGAACAGCTCAAAGAGTTGGTCGCTGAATTCAAGCAACTGATCAAGTCCCGCGCTGGCAAAGACTTCCCCACCGATCCGATGGAACAGGTCTGGGGTGCGATCGGTGCCGTGTTTGGCAGCTGGATGAACGATCGCGCCATGGTGTATCGCCGAACATACGGCATCCCTCACGAATGGGGTACGGCCGCCAACGTTCAAGCGATGGTCTTCGGTAACCTGGGTGACGATTGCGCTACCGGCGTCGGACTGACCCGCGACTGTGCTCTGGGAACCCCCGGCTTCTGCGGGGACTATCTGATCAACGCACAGGGTGAAGACGTTGTCGCAGGGATTCGTACTCCAAAGCGAATCGAAGAAACCCTCGCCAGCGATATGCCCGAGTCGTACAAGCAATTGAACGAAATCGGCAAGAAGCTCGAAAAGCACTACAAAGAAGTGCAGGACATCGAGTTCACCATTCAGCGTGGCAAGGTCTACATGCTTCAGACCCGAAACGCCAAGCGAACCGGTTTCGCAGCGGTTCGTATCGCTGTTGACCTCGTCAACGAAGGTCTGATCACCGAGCAGGAAGCACTGCAGAAACGCCGTATTCCCGCTGACGATCTGGCTCAGTTGCTGCAGCCCATCTTCGATCCCGCCTCGAAGGCCACGGCCACCAAGGAAGGCCGCTTCCTGGCGAAGGGAATCAACGCCGGTCCTGGCGCTGCTTCCGGGGTGATCTGCCTGTTCGCAGACGAAGCCGAACAGTTCCACGAGAAGAACCCGAACACGGACATCATTCTCGTCCGTAAAGAAACCAGCCCCGAAGATTTGCGCGGGATGAAGGCCGCGAAGGGGATTTTGACTGCAACCGGTGGTGCCAGCTCACACGCTGCACTGGTCAGCCGTCAGATGGGTAAGGCCTGTATCGTCGGCTGCTCGGCCATTGAAGTGGATTACACCACCAACACGATCAACGTTGGCGGCAAGACCCTGAAATCGGGCGACTTCATCTCGATGGACGGCTTCACCGGCGAAGTCTTCGAAGGCAAGGTGCAAACCAAGCCAAGCGAAGTAATTCAGGTGCTCGTCCAGAAGACACTCAAGCCAGAAGAATCCGAAACCTACCAGCGGTACGCACAGCTCATGGGCTGGGTCGACAAGCACCGCAAGCTGCGAGTGCGAACCAATGCCGATACCCCCAACCAGGCCGACGAAGCCATCGCCTTCGGTGCCGAAGGGATTGGACTTTGCCGTACGGAGCACATGTTCTTCGATCACCTTGACGAAATCCGTCACATGATCGTGGCAGAAACCAAGGAATCCCGTGAAGAAGCTCTCGCCAAGCTGCTGCCATTCCAGCGGGAAGACTTCGCCGGATTGTTCCGCAGCATGAACGGTCGTCCCGTGACGATCCGTCTGCTCGATCCTCCACTGCACGAGTTCCTCTCTGACCGTCACCTGGAAGAACAGCCCGACCTGGCTCAGAAGCTGGCGAGCTGGACCAACAGCACGGTCGACGCTGTGAAGCGACGCGTGGGCGAGTTGCACGAAGCCAACCCGATGCTGGGTCACCGCGGTTGCCGTCTGGGAATCGTCTATCCGGAAATCACCGCGATGCAGGCTCGGGCGATCTTCGAAGCCGCTGTCAAGGTGAAGAAGGAAGGCATCAACGTTGTTCCCGAAGTCATGGTTCCGCTCGCCGGTTTCCTGACCGAGTTCAAGCACCAGGAAAAGATCATCCGCGCTGCCGCAGAAGCGGTCTTCAAGGAAACCGGCACCACGCTGGAATACCTCGTCGGCACTATGATCGAAGTTCCACGAGCTGCCGTTCGGGCCGATCAGATCGCTTCCGCTGCTGAGTTCTTCAGCTTTGGAACCAACGACCTGACCCAGACCACTCTGGCAATCAGCCGCGATGACTACGGCCCGTTCATCGGTTACTATCGTGAACACGACATCATTCCAAGCGATCCGTTCCAGACGATCGACCAGGAAGGTGTCGGCGACATCATGAAGATTGGTGTCGAACGCGGTCGTTCGTCACGAGCAGACCTGAAGATTGGTATCTGTGGTGAACACGGTGGTGATCCCGCTTCCGTAATGTTCTGCCACGATATCGGTTTGAACTATGTCAGTTGCTCGCCACGTCGCGTTCCCGTCGCGAAGCTGGCTGCCGCTCAACAAGCTCTCGCTGCCGGAAAGTAATCCGCACAGACGCTTGAAGAGCCTCGCCCGAAGCTCCGCCCTCACAGCGGAAATCGGACTATGACAGATCTTCCGAGAGCCCGACGTTCCCCAGGAACGTCGGGCTCTTCGCTTGTGCGCCTG
>NZ_DASWWZ010000121.1:0-3562 GCF_036405755.1 Schlesneria sp. | reverse complement strand
ATCGAATGGGTGAAACGATGCCCAAACCCCATGCTCACCGATTCGGAAATAGAGATTCGTCCCGTTTTTGAGGCCGAGGACTTTGGTGAGTCCTTCACGCCGGAACTTCGCGAGCAGGAAGCGACGCTTCGCGCCAAGGTGCTCGACCTGAATCTGGATCGATTCGAGGAGGGCCGTGAAATCCACGTCGCCGGGCTGAAGCAGGTTCACAATCTGCAGTCGAAGCATCAAATTCCCGATCAATGGCACAAGTTCGTACCGGACATGGGCAAGGTTCCCGGTGCGATCGACGGGTGCACTTATGGCGTCACCTGGAACTGTAAGGAGAACGGCGATTTTGATTATCTGTGCGGTGTTGAGGTCAATCCTGAGACGCAGGACACCGGGGAATTTTCACAAGTGACCCTGCCCGCCGGTCGCTACGCCGTTTTTACACATCGTGACCATGTCTCTCGGCTTGAGGAGACGTTCGACCGAATCTGGTGCAAATGGGTTCCCGATTCTGGACTGAAAATCCGCAAAGCGCCGTGCGTGGAATGTTACTCCCAAGATTTCAACGCCGAGACGGGGTTCGGTGGGACAGATATCTGGATTCCCATCGAGGCATAGCTCTGGGGAATTCATAGTCCAAGGGAAAGTTCGTCCGCGCGACAGGCTCCGCACCATCAAGCTGACAGAGCAGTGAGCGCATCCCGGGTAGAGATCTCTGGTCGGCAGAGGGACGAAGTGAATCTCCGCCCGCGGCAAGTCTTCGAAGGGCTCTCCGTTGAAGGGCCCCGGTTTTTGAGGAACAAACTTCTATGGTTACCAATATCATCCTTGCCGTCGCGGCCTTGCTGGCGGTGTTTCTGGTTGTCGTCGCACTGCGGCCGTCGACTTATCGGGTCTCACGCTCGATCAGCGTCAACGCGTCGCCCGGGACTGTTTTCGACCACGTTAACGTGATGCAGCGTTGGCAAAAGTGGTCACCCTTTGAAAATGTGGATCCGGCCATGAAACGGGTCTTCGAGGGGCCCGAGGCGGGGGGCGGCGCTGTCTATCGGTGGGAAGGAAATCATCAGATTGGAACAGGCAGCAACACGATTGTGGAGAGCCGTCCGAACGAACTGATCCGGTTCAAACTCGAAATGCTGAAGCCACACTGCGGCACCAACGACGTGGATTTTCAGTTCCAGCCGGATGCCCAGGGGACAAAAGTGACCTGGACAATGCAGGGGAGATTGAACTTCATTACCAAGATCATAGATTTGATCATCGGCATGGATGCCATGATTGGCCGTCAGTTCCAGGAGGGGCTGAAGCAACTGAAGCTGGTTGCAGAGAATGAACCTGCCTAGGAGATTTGTCGGAAGACCAGGTTGAATGCCCGAGCCTTGAAGCCGTGAAACGGCTTCACTGTGACATGGTTCGCACGCAGGAAATCGAGCGATTGCTTGACCGGGTAGGCTTCCACATAGACCACTTTTCGGATCCCTGCGTCGACGATGTATCGTGCACACTGAAAGCAGGGAAAGGTCGTGCAGTACAGGGTCGCTCCTTTGGCGGAGTGAGATCCCAATGACCGGATGGCACGCTCCTCGGCGTGAATCGCCGTACAGATTTCCATGTTGCGACTGGGAAAGAACGACAGCTTCAAATTCTCAAGGCAATTCGAACATCGATACGGCTTTTCGATCACCGGATGGAGTGTGCCACATTTAGGGCAATGTACATTGCGCCGCGAATCGAGGCTCTTTTCCATTTCTGAATCTTTGTAACAAAAGCCGTACTGGCTTTTGCAGGGCATCATCGGAGTTGGATTTTCATTGTAGCCCACCGCCAGCGTCATTCCGTTCTCGCCGACGATGGCCGCGCCAACGAAGCGTTTCAGGCAGGCGGACTGATGCGACTGGGCGTATGCGATCGCCATTGCAACTTCGCTGGACGTCGCGGCGCGTCCGGTTCCGCCGGACCTGTATTCGTGTGCTGCCCGCATCAGGTCGACGTCAGAACGGATCTCGCTCCAGACTGCTTTCTCGCGTGCAACAGCACCCCCTTTGTCGTCTTCGTTCAGGACGACGTAGTCAGCAAACTGGACGCACCGGTCAACCTGCTGGCCATGGTCGAGTTCCTCGTCAGTATCGCGCGCATCGTCTCGATCGAAGTCGGCCTGGTCCCCCTGATATTCGGCCATCAGCCGGTTCCATCGCGTCTCCTTACTCGCCTGAACGGCGATCAGGAAAAAGTTCGGTGCGAACCGGTGCATCAGCTCTTTGGCTTCCTGCAGATTTCGAATGCTGTCAATGACCAGATCGCTTGTCCGGTCGCGGACTTCCCCTTCGTGCAGAATGCCATTCACTTTCAGTGTCTGCTTCACCCAGTACGAGGGATCCTGCGCGCGAAATTCGTTACCGATATCCTGGAGCATATGGCGCTTGTCATAAGTCCCTTCAGCCAGTCGGCGCGCTTTTTCCTGTCGGATCACATCCGAGATGCGGAACTTCTTGAACCCATGGGCTTCAAATGCATCTGCGACGGTCGAGACCCCGCTACCGATCGGACCGGTGATTCCGATGACTAACCGAGCCATACTTTGCCATTCCAATATTTACGGTCACACTGACGAGTTTGAAATCACCCGAGCAAACCAGTTGCTCGCCCCGAACCCCGAACCCCGATGCACTTATCGCGCATTCGGGTACTACTCTTCACCTGCGTCGCCGGGTTGACCTTGGTCAGGTTCAGTCGCTGATTCCTCACTGAAGAACCCGTTCTGGAATTCACGACAAGAGTGCACCGGTTGCATCGGATACTTCGCCCATCGCCGATTCATCAATCCAATCTGGCACATCAAAAACCGGGAGCCCCTGCCCGAGTGGACCACTCGCCGATGCTGGCAGCATTCACAAAGGCTTGGCGGGTTCATGTACGGCGCACTACGCAATCGTCTAAGGATCGGATGGAGGACATTTCAGTCCGCCTGATTTGTGTCGGGTTTGCCTCGCGTGCCACTAGCAGTTGTGGGCTCACGGATTTCGACGACAACATATCGGTGGGATGACCCGGCGTCAATTTAGCGAAGTTGCACTGAAATTCCATGAGACTCGGCGAATCACTCCGAGTCCCGAGATAAAGTGCTTCCCAGCGGTCTGCCTCATCCTCGCCACGGCTTCCTCCGTAGATTGGCTAGATCGCGCGAGGGAGACTGCTCGAACAGGTCTGTCGGGTGTGCCCCACAGACCTGTCGGGTGTGGAGTGATCTTGCTGGAAATAAGGCCTTGGTCGGGCTCAAGGCTTGAGCCGAAACGGGATCGATGTGACAGGTGCTGAGGGCGAAAAGGGACGCGGAGTTCACCGAACTCTCCTCCAGCTATCGACCTCCGAAGTTCAGCCTCGTCCGCCTTCGCAACAGGTCTCACAGATGGTGTGGCAGCGGGAGCACTGCAGCTTGGCTCGAATCTCGAACAGTTTGCCACCACACGCAGGGCAAGCGGGCTCTGCCGGGCAAGGAGGAAGGCTGGGGGGAGCAGAGGTTTCCGTTTCGTGTTTCATCGCGATATGCACCTGGACCAAGATCTTGCTT
>NZ_DASWWZ010000120.1:0-21585 GCF_036405755.1 Schlesneria sp. | reverse complement strand
GATTGTCGGGGCCACGGCGACTCCGGATCTCGAAATCCTGAAAACGGCGTCAGGTTTGTACAACCAGCAGAAGCTCCGCCGAGTTTACTATTCGGCATACAGCCCGATCCCCCACGCCGACGCCAGGTTGCCGGGGATGAGTCCTCCCCTGGTCCGGGAGCATCGACTCTACCAGGCCGACTGGCTGATGCGGTTCTACGGGTTTGGTTCGTCAGAACTGGTGGCGGAATCAGACGGGAATCTCTCGTTAGAGATCGATCCCAAGCTCGCGTGGGCACTCGCGCACCGGGAAATGTTTCCGATCGACGTGAACCGCGCAGAGCGGGAGATGTTACTGCGCATTCCCGGAATCGGTGCCCGCAACGTGGATCGAATCCTGCGGCTCCGCAGGCACCATGCGATTCGCGTCAGTGATCTGAAGAAGTTACGAGTCGCTTGGAACCGGACCGCTTCGTTCGTACAGACCATCGACCACAATCCAGCACTGAAGCAACTGGATGCGCAGGGACTGAAAGACCGTTTTAAGCCACGGGAGAAGCAGCTACTCCTGTTCGATACCGGGCAATCGGCTTTGGATGGTGAGTTCTAAATGTACTCGTTCGTTGTTCAGAGTTTCGCAGAGTGGAGAAGTTGCTCCCGAGCATTACTGAATGCTCAGGTCCCGCCGGATCAGGTCATTTTTCGTGACAGTCCTGTCCAGGCGACCCTGTTCGATGACGAGTCAGCCGGGGAACAGTCGTGGAGCGCTCTGGTGCGAGTGCCCGCGCGGGGACATAAAGTGCCGCAGGCCTTTCTCGATTTGGCCCATGCCGTCAGTTGTCATCGGGACACGGATCGGTTTCAGCTGCTGTACCGTCTGCTCTGGCGACTGACGACGAACGAGCCTCGCTTGATGGAGGTCATCACGGACGATGATGTTCATCGGCTGCATCAGATGGAGAAAGCGGTTCGCCGTGACTCGCACAAGATGAAAGCCTTCGTGCGCTTCCGAAAGCTGGTGACACCAGAGAGTGAGCAGTTCGTTGCCTGGCATCGGCCTGACCATCGGGTTGTGCGACTCGTCTCGCCCTTTTTCTCGCGGAGATTTCCCGCGATGAACTGGACGATTCTAACCCCGGACGAGTCTGTCTGGTGGGACCAGAAAGAACTGCGATATGGCCCGGGGTGCTCACGCGATCACGCACCGGACGGAGATGAACTGGAAGATTTGTGGCTGACGTATTACGGATCGATTTTCAATCCCGCGCGAATCAAGGTGAAGACCATGATCAGGGAAATGCCCGTTCGACACTGGGCTACGCTGCCCGAGGCGACGATCATCGATGACCTGCTGAACGATGCCCCTCGTCGAGTCGCCGAGATGATCGCTCGTCAGGAAGGTCATGCGCGATCCGCCCGTGACTATCTTCCTGCGCACCAGACGCTGAAGTCATTGCGAGAGGCTGCCAAGACCTGTCGCGGCTGCGATTTGTGCTGCGAGGCAACTCAAACAGTCTTCGGAGAGGGGCCGGCTGATGCCCGTATCGTACTGGTTGGCGAACAGCCTGGTGATCAGGAAGACCTCGCCGGACGGCCCTTCGTGGGGCCAGCGGGGCATGTACTGGACGAGGCTTTGCAGCAGGCGGGAATGGACAGATCGGAAGTCTACCTCACCAACGCGGTGAAGCATTTCAAGTTTGAACCGACCGAGAAGAGACGTCTGCACAAAAAGCCGTCGGCGCGAGAGTCATCCGCCTGCAGGCCATGGGTCGATGCCGAACTGAGGCTGATCAAACCCAAAGTCCTGGTCTGCTTGGGCGCGACTGCCGCTCATTCGTTGATCGGCCCGGGATTCAGCGTGACCCGTCAGCGAGGCCAGTTCGTCCGTTCCGACTGGTGCGAACACACCCTCGCAACGTATCACCCTTCTGCCATCCTCAGAAGTCTGCAGTCTGAGTCTCTGCGTAAATTGCTGATTGACGATTTGAAAGCGGCCAAACATCAGGCTGACAACTCATGATGGAGTCCTGACCGAGTCCCGAGCCTATCTGAAAAGAGTCCGTACCTGCCGAAGCGTTGAGCCAGCATTCAGTCACTGCGGCGCGGTACGAGTGAGTTCGGGTACCCTCAATTGGGTCGTTATAGCCCTGCGTGCGTCACGCCTGGGAGATCAATTCCAAGTGCAGCAAGATACTCTCGCTTGCTTCACGCGATGGAAGTCCGTTCCGCTGTTGTTGTGTTCATTCTGTTTTTGGACTATGACCAGCGATACGTTGTTTCCATCATCGAATTGATTGAGCTGAAGCTCGAATGCAGGATTCATTGTGCTTTTCAGGAGAGATCTGATGCCCCGGTTGCTCGTCGCGTTCAGTTTACTGGTCTTTTGTGGGCTGCTGCACTCGGCGAGTGATGCTGCGGAACCCAAATCCTCAAAAGATTGGCCACAATGGCGCGGAGAGAAAGGGGATAACATCAGCCCCTTCAAAGGGATCGCCAAAGACTGGGAAGCGACACCGCCGGAACTGTTGTGGCAGTTGGAAGGGATGGGGCAGGGGTATGCCAGCGTTTCCATCGTCGGTGACCGGCTTTATACCACGGGGAACATCGGTGATTCTCAGGCTGTCGTCGCGGTCGACCTGAAAACGCGTGCGGTGGCCTGGACTGCCCCACTGACCGATTCGGTCCCCAAGCACGGCTACGACGGATCCCGCAGCACTCCGACTGTTGACGGAGATCGGCTCTACGTGATCACATCGAACGGCCAGATCTCGTGCCTCAAGGTGGCGGACGGGAGTGTCGTCTGGAGTAAGAATTTTGAAAAGGAATGGAACGGACGGATGATGTCCGGCTGGGGATTCTCTGAATCTCCGCTCGTCGACGGGAAACACGTCTTGTGTACGCCCGGTAGCGAAGAGGCCATGATTGTCTGTCTGAACAAAGTGAATGGTAAGGAAGTCTGGCGGTCGGCCGTTCCTGACGCGGGCGAAAAAGGGAGCCCCGGAGCGGGATACTCGGTCATGACGATCAGTAACGGAGCGGGCGTCAAGCAGTACGTGCAACTGATCGGCCGTGGCTTGATCGGTGTTCGTGCCAGCGACGGGAAGCATCTGTGGAGCTACAACAAGATTGCCAACGGTGTGGCGGACATTCCGACTCCGATCGTCTCGGGCGATTACGTGTTCGGCTCAACAGGGTACGACGATGGTGGATCGGCGCTATTGAAATTGAAACGTTCGGGGAAGGGTGTGGAAGCCGTCGAACAGTACTCACGCGCTGCGAAACAACTTCAAAACCATCACGGTGGAATGGTTCTGATGGGTGAGCATCTTTATTTTGGAAACGGCCACAATAACGGCTTCCCAATCTGTGTGGATTTGATTTCGGGTGACGTGAAGTGGGGCGGGAAACTGCGTGGTCCAGGGCAGGGTTCTGCCGCCATTACCGCCGTCGATGGCCACCTGATCTTCCGCTATCAAAGTGGTGAGGTGGCTCTGATTGAAGCGACGCCGAACGAATACAAGCTCAAAGGAAGCTTCATGCCTGTCTACCAGGAGCGGGAGTCCTGGGCACAACCGGTCGTTGCGGATGGGAAGCTGTATCTGCGTGAGCAAAATACGCTGATGTGCTATGACATTGCGGAAAAGAAGTAAAACGGCCTCATCTTGGTAAGCCCTCACGGACTGACTTGTCATTGTCGTATGCCATCGTAGTAAACTAACGGCAGACCATTCCTTCGAGTGAGTTCCGGTGACTTCGAAGGAATGGTTTTGTTGCTGCAGCTTCCGTCGCTGACGGACTCGGTGACTCTGGTGGCGGTTGCCAGCCAGCCCGGTCGATCGGGTGAAGGCCTGAAAACTGAAGTCACGTAGTCTTGCCAAACCAACTTTTCCGAATCACACCACGAGTGATCCCCGTCCTGATTTCTCGTTCAAGAGCGGATTTACTCTGGAGCCAGCACCTCTCTTCAGGAAACCATCGGCAGGCGAATTACGTAAAGCCCGTCGGGACTTACGGATTGCCGCAGTCGCAAATCGGCCGTTTCTACTGATTGTCGCTTGGCGGCTGTGCCGATGTTGGTATACGATCGAACCACCGATCGGAAAGTTCCTGCGCGTGCGCCCGAGCGCTTTCGGATCCCCATGACCGTCCTGCCTGAATTCCTGCCCGACTGACATCCACCCCGCAGGGGTGCTCGAGACCTCCAGAGGATTCTCCATGTTGACGATTCCCGGAAAAGCCCATCGGTTATGCGACGGAGTCACTCGACGCGATGCCCTGCGGATTGGCGCGCTGGGACTGGGGGGACTTTCGCTACCCAGTTTGTTACGAGCCGAACAGGCTGCCGGGATTACGAAATCGCACAAAGCGGTCATCATGATCTATATGGTCGGGGCACCACCGCACCAGGACATGTACGACCTGAAGCCGGACGCTCCTGCGGAAATTCGTGGAGAGTTCCGGCCGATTGATACGAATGTTCCGGGAATTCAGATTTGCGAGCACCTGCCGAAGCTCGCCACGATCATGGACAAACTGGTTCCGCTCCGGTCGGTGTATGGTTCCCCCAGTGGCGATCATGATTCGTTTATCTGCTACACAGGACGGACAGTTCTGAATCAGCCGCCCGGGGGCTGGCCTTCCATCGGTTCGACGGTCTCCAAAGTACTCGGGCCTGTGAATCCGTCCGTACCGCCGTTCTTCGGCCTTTCGCCGAATGCCGGACATCCTCCTTATGGCTCGCCCGGACACCCCGGCTTTCTGGGTGTGACCCACAGTGCGTTCCGTCCGTCAGGGCCTTCCCGCGAAGATATGAAGCTGAACGGCATGGATCTCACGCGGCTGGCGAATCGTCAGCAACTGCTCGCCAGCTTCGATCAGTTCCGTCGAGATGCGGATGCGAAAGGAATGATGACCGGTCTCGATGCTCTCAACCAGCAGGCGATGGGAATCCTGACGTCGAGTCGTTTGTCAGAGGCTCTCGATATCTCGCGGGAAGATCCTGCAGTAATCGCTCGCTATGGAAAGGGTGATCCCAATAACTACGGCGACGGTGCTCCGCGAAATCTCGAACACTTTCTGATGGCGCGGCGGCTGGTCGAAGCGGGAGCGCGCGTGGTGACGCTGAACTTCGGACGCTGGGATTTCCATTCCAGCAATTTCAGTGAATGTAAGAATACCCACTTCCCCATGTTCGATCAGGGAATGCACGCCTTAATCACCGACCTGCACGAACGGGGAATGGATAAGGATGTCGCGGTGGTTGCCTGGGGTGAATTCGGACGGACGCCGCGAATCAATCCCGAAGCCGGTCGGGATCACTGGCCTGATGTTGGTAACGGGTTGATTGCGGGCGGTGGATTCCGCACGGGGCAAGTCATTGGAGCCACGGACCGTATCGGGGCCAAAATCGCGGATCGACCGATTCACTTCGGCGAAGTACACGCCACGCTGTATCATCACTTCGGTATCGATCCGCTGGCCATCCACCTGCATGACCTGTCCTCTCGACCGCACAATCTGGTCGATAACTGGAGGGCCATGCCCGAACTAGTCTGACAGGCCCGGATCGAAATTTATCGTTTGGCGGTTTCCCGCTACCGACAAATCCAGGCCGGAAACGTCACGGCCCACGTGATTCATCCGAGAGGCGGGCAAGATTTACTAAAGCGTACGACGGGTCTCGTTTGACATCCATGATGTGATCGGGGCAAAACTCAGGCAGCGCTGAGCAGGTGAAATGCTGCTGTCTGAGGGCAGTGGACGGGTGCAACAGGCTTCATGCGATTCTATTACACGGACGAGTTTGTTCTGCCGTTGCCGCCGACTCATCGGTTTCCCATGCAGAAGTACACTCTGCTGCGGGAACGGATCATGACGAGCGGAGTGATCACGCACCCACAGCTGATTCGGCCCGATGCGGCAACCGACGAACAGCTATTGCGAGTTCACTCTCCTGATTACCTTCGTCGCGTCGTGACAGGTGAGCTGACCGAGCGGGATCTGAGACGGCTGGGCTTCCCCTGGTCGCCTGAACTGGTCGAGCGATCTCGCCGATCGTCCGGAGCCACAATCGAAGCCTCTCGCGCTGCGCTCAGCGAAGGGTGTGCTGTAAACCTCGCAGGAGGGACTCATCATGCTTACCGCGACCGCTGTGAAGGATTTTGTCTGTTTAATGATAGCGTCGTCGCAGCTCGTGAACTTCAGGCGAGCGGGTTGGTTTCGAACGTGCTGGTGATTGATTGTGATGTTCATCAAGGGAATGGCACGGCCTCACTGGTGCGCGACGATCCCACGATCTACGCCTTTTCAATCCATAGTGAGCGGAATTATCCTCAGCCCAAAGAGGTGAGTGATCTGGATATCGGGCTTCCGGACGGAACGGAGGATGCTGAATATCTTGCAGCCCTGCAGTACGGTCTGAAGACCATTTTTAGGGAATTCGCGCCGGACATGGCGATCTATCTGGCAGGTGCGGATCCCTACCACGGCGATCGACTTGGTCGACTCGCGTTGTCACTGGACGGCCTGGGGCAACGTGACCGGATGGTGCTTGAGGCCTGCCGCGAGCGGTCCGTCCCTGTCGCGATTTCCATGGCCGGTGGTTACTGTCCTGACATCAGTCAAATTGTGGACTGTCATTTTCAGACGGTCACAATTGCTTCCCAACTGTTTGGGTATTGAGACGAGTCGACTGAGGTTACAGATTCTCACCACTGGACGAGTATCGATCACCACGGGAACCATTTCGTGGCTGACCCGCTTCTGGCGAGAAGCCGACTTGTCGACGTTTTCAGTTCGCCGTCGCTTTTACATTGCTCTGTTGCTCAACGGAGTTACTCGCCGCTGGCGGAAGGCGGTACAGGGGGGCGAACGACCGCTGCGGGTGCGGTGACGGGGCCGAACCGGGAAGCCGGGGTTCTCTCTTGCGAACGGTTCAATGTCTGGATGATGGTTTGAATCTTTTCGTGGGCCAAGGTCGTCTGTTTAATCAGAAGCGACCGACCGGTTCGATGGATCTCACCGTTTCCAGACCAGGTATTACCAATAATCCGGGGCAGCAGGTCAACCAGGTCATCGGCTGTCTGCATATCGGCAGTGGTGTACACCCGAAGGGATAGTTCCGGTTCACTCGGTGGATTCTGGTCCCCGACGTTGAGGCTTCGCACCAGGAGTTCGATCTCGGTTTGCACGTCCTGCGTCTGTGACACCAGAAGATGTTTTGACGAGAGGAGGGCGGCGAAACCACCCTCTCCTGAAGTCTCGTACCAGCGCCCCGTCGTGGAGTGGAGGACGATTGCCCCCAGTCCTTTTTCGGAGTCCACGAGCAGGGCGGGTGGAATGTTTGAAATATCATGCAATCGCAGAGTGAGGTGATTCTCTGCCACATCTTTTGTGCTGATGACTACCACCCCCTCCTCGACGAAATAGGCAAGGCGAAGTGGGTCGAGGATCTTGCTCAGTCCGATTCCCAGTGGCAGATCGTTGAGCATGATATTCACTTCCTGATCGGCCGAAATCCCCTCGTTTGCCAGGGCGGGCCGGTCGAGTCGAATACGAATTCCCGCTTCCTGGGTAATCATCTCGAGAACGGAATTCAGATCACTGTGATCGATTTCCAGAACCTGTCGTCTGGAGAGGGCTGTGAAGATGGCGTTGTCATCTTCAATTGGATAACCGGATCGGTGAATCGGTATCGACTGGCCGGCGACTGACCCTTCGAGACTTTGTTCCAGTGTCTTCAGAAACGCTTCGATGACGAACTGAGCGTGGTAGTGCTGAGTCACGATGAGGAAGCCGGGACTGGTTTCGACGGTTCCCCCTTCTCCGTCGCTTTCCTCCCATTTCATACCGGGAAACTGGCTGATGACCTTGGCCAGCAGCGACTCAACCGACCGGGGACTCATCGGTACCATATCTTCGACGCCATAAATCCCGGAATTTGCTCCGTTCGTAACACCTCCGCCCATTCCCACTTGGGCGAGCGTGATGGAATCAATGGCTGCGGAGGGAATATTGAACATGCCCCCACCCCCACCGAAGCCCCCACCACTACCGCCGCCTCCCCCAAGACCACCACCAAAGCCTCCCATCTCTGCGACCGGGTTTCCAACACCGCGGTGTCGGGCTCGATTTCTCCAGGGGAGTTCCTTTGAGATCGGATCGAGTAATCCTGAAAGACGGCGAACGTCGTAGACGCGTGTAATTCGGGTTTCCTCGATCTTATCTCTCGAGGAAACTTCAATCACACCATCCTTGGCTGTCCAACTGAGCGCGAGTGGTTCCAGCAGGAAATGCAGTGCTTGCCATGTGGTCAGTTCTCCCAGGTGAAGATCAACGCTTTGGTCGGCGTCGATTCCTGCATCGGCGAGAGATTCGCTGTGAAGGAGAATGTCGCGATCGAGATGCCGTGAAATTCGGCGAATGACGTCGACCAGAGGTTCGTCTTTCACGTCGAGTGTGATTCGACGTGAGAGAGACTTGAGCACCTGATGCTCCTGCTCATGAGCCCGTTTGCGAATATCGGCCAGAGTCCGATTGGCCGTGTTCGCTGTTGTCTCTTCAGCGCGACAGACGCCCAGTACGAACTGACAGGCAATGAACGTCAGGCATGTGATAGAGCGCATGTGTTCTTCCTTCAGAAGATGAGAGACCTGAGCTTTGGAACGACGTGATTGTGTGGTCTCAGATTGGGACGGGTCGCGCGATTATACCGCTGGGAGGCTCCCGTCAATATGTGAAACACTTCCCGGTCGATCCCGGCGATCGGCTTTTCAGGCAGGGGACTGATCGAAGGAGGGGGCGCTGTCGAGCAGAGGAAGCGAGGGGCGGGGGTTCGATCCGGCTCGCTCGATCCGGGACGCGAATTGTGTCTCGTCAGAAATATCGTCGAGGAACGGGGGCATTCGGAGTCGTAAGGTCGGGGCAATCAGGTGAGCTTAATTTCCCTCTCAGTGTTGAACTGGGGTGTTCTGGGTGAGTTTGTGGATTGGGGTTTTTCGTCCGGCGAATGCTCCTTCTGTCAGGCTCGGCGGCTGCGGATTGAAATAGAGGATTGAGTCGTCTTTCGAGAGGCCTGGGGGTATGTCGTCGGTACGAGCACCCGATGATGGAACTTCTTCCCGCTCAGGACGATCGGTCTGGTGACAGGGACGACCTGTGGAGCGGTGGGTGTTCCCGCTTGCACCGGGCGACAAAGAGATCGACTCCGCTCCCTGTTCCTGTGCGAGACAAGAATGTCAAGGAATGTCTCGCAACTGGCCGACAGTTAGATTACGCACAAGGGCCAATGCAATCTCGTACAGTCAAACTGCGATGGTGCACATTTTTTTACTCGCGAACGTGGAGATGCCGTGCTAACTTACACGGAACCATTGGCCAGTACTGATGTTCAGACGGAACACGACCGAGTGACCAAACCAACGAAACTGCAGCCTCCTTCCCCCTCTCCGAAAGTGGGGAATGCCGGTGCCAAGTTTGAACCTCAGGGGTTCTTCTGCATGTGGCACGGTTCGTCGTTTGGCAATTGGCTGAAGGTCCTGGCCTCACGCCCTCCGTTGCACTGGAGTCGGCTTCACAAGCTGATTTCCATCACGGCCCTGAGTGCCATCAACTCGGGCAACAACCTGCTGGAATCAGCGATCTACGGACGCCAGATCGCACGCCAGACAATCGATCACCCTCCCGTTTTCATTCTGGGGCACTGGCGAAGCGGGACGACGCTGCTGCATAACCTGATGACGCTGGATCCTCAGTTCACGTTCCCCAACCTGTATGAGGTGATGTTTCCGGGAAACTTTCTGCTGACCGAACGGGTCGTTACGTCTCTGACCAGTCGTATGATTCCGAAGACTCGCCCGATGGATAACGTCGAAGCGGGCTTCCATATGCCGCAGGAAGACGAAGTTGCGCTGGTTCTGATGTCGGGCCTGTCGCCTTACCTCATGCTGGCCCATCCGAACAATCCGTCAAAGTATGAGCGTTTCTTCGAGTTGAATGATCTTCCCAAGGAAGAATTCGAGCGGTGGAAGGAGCGGTTCCTCTACTTTATGAAGAAACTGACAATCAAGCAGAACAAGCCGATTGTCTTCAAGTCGCCGACGCATACGTTCCGCATCCCGGTGCTGCTCGAAATGTTCCCGGACGCCAAGTTCGTCTACATCTATCGAGACCCGTACGCCGTCTATAATTCAAGTATGCATCTTCGCCGGACGCTCTTTGCCGAGAACGGCCTTGCCCAAATCAAGATGGATGAGGCAATGCAGGAAGATGCCCTGAATTTGTACGTCCATTGTATGGACGCTTACGAGCGGGGCCGAAAGCTCATTCCTCCCGGCAATCTCCACGAGATGCGTTTTGAGGACTTGGAAGTTGATCCTCTGGGCGAAATGCGGCGCGTCTACGAGGGGTTGAACCTGGATGGTTGGCCCAACCTCGAAGGGGCCATCAGAAAGCAGTTACCCGAACTGACGCGGTACCGTAAGAACTCGTTCAATATGGATGTGAACCTGATGCGCAAGGTTTACAACCGCTGGAAATCGTCGTTCGAGCGGTACGGTTATCCCAGCCGGCTGCCGGAAGAAGAAGCGGCCACGATCGACGTCTGAGTCGCTGGGGCGGAACCCTGCAATCCAGTGGCGACTCTCGCCCCTCTGGCATGGTGGGGCGGGTGGTCACGCTTGGCAGGACGAGTCGTCTGGATTGCCGATTACAGGACTCGTCGTGGCGGCTGCAGGTGCCCGATGAATTGCGGAGGATTGCCGACGCGGCCACTGTCATTGTGTCTGGGAAGCGGAATCTCAGTTACCGGGTACTCCGGTAGCCCGTCAGGGCAGGCTACCGGTCGTCCGCCAGGGATTCCGATTCGCGGAGTCCACCAAGTCACCGGAGGACTGGGGAGATTCCGGCAGGAATACCGCTTCCATCCTGCCGGTGAAACTCTCCCTTCAGGACAAGTCCCATCAAGCCAAGTCTCAGATTTGCAGATGCTCCAGGGCATCGACGGGTGACTTCAGGTAGCTGATGTAGAATGGACCGAACTCGGCGTATTTGGCTGATGCTGTGTCGAATCGCATCGTGTAGACGATCTCCTTGATGTACTCAGGATTTCGTCCCCACAGCGTGACACCCCATTCCCAGTCATCGAATCCGGTTGAGGCTGTGATGAGCTGGCTGACGCGGCCGGCAAACTTGATCCCGCTTGTCGCATGTTCCGACATCATTGCCGACCGACTGCTGAACGGTTCCATATACCAGTTAGCGGAGGGGTGGCGGATCTTGTTCATCGGGTAGAAGCAGGTGACGGGCCAGGCCGGGAAGTCCGGGAACAGGCGCTGCTTGTTCATCATCGGCAAACGCTGAGCGTAAGCATTGAGCTTCGCGTTATAGGCGGGATCTTCCGCAGACAGCCCTTCGCTGTGTCGTAATTTGGCTCCGTACTGTTCGACCGTCGGTACATATTCCGAGACTTCTGTGATCGACACGAACGAATAGGTCGGCTGCAGGACAGAACCGAGTTTCGATGCTCGCACGCCTTGGCAGACCCCGTCGATCAGCAGTGGATCTGCGTCCATGATCATGAGGCCCAGATCGGCCTTGTGTCCTGAGACAACAGAAGTCTGGAGTCGAGCGGGTGCACCGGGGCGTTCGGGGTCCAGCAGGTGGACCAGTGCCTCACGCCCTTCAGCAATCTCGCTGGCAGAAAGGCCTTGCAGGGCCGCCTGATCAACGCGGTAATAGATGTGCAGGCAGTGCCAGCCATCAATCAGTTTTGCAGACGGTTCAGGCAATGCAGCGTGTGACGGTGACGGTCGATTCACGAACAACTTTCTCGAATGTAGAGGTTTGAAGACGGGGACGATTGTTATTCGTCCGGCGGGCCCTGTTCGGGTTTTGGGTAGCCAGTGAAGGCGAGTGGCTTTGACACCTTCGTCAATTCCCCTCGTTCGAGGGTCCCCAGAATTCCGGTGACAGTCGGATTGGTCGAGAACTCTTTTTTAAGTCTGGCGATCACATCGCTCGAGACCATCCGCTCTCCATTGCCGCCGCCCCCTTCAATGAAGCCTCGCTTCTGATTGAAGACGGCCCAGTAGATGGTGCGATCATGGTTTTTCGCCCCGTCACGACACTTCGTCGCTTCACTTCCTTTGCCTCGCTGGCCATTCACGCGATACATCACTCGGCTCTCGAAGATGATCGCGATTACGTTCCAGTCTTTCCCGCCAAACAGTCCCATGCGGAAGCTCCCGTCAATGAATCATCACACTCAGATGGCCTGTGACTTTTACCACGTGTTCTGCGAAATCGCCAGAACGCTGGTGATGGGTCGTAGCGCAGTGGGTGCCGGCAGATTGGTGTCGAACGCGAGGCAGGAGAGCTTAGACTTCGCTGCCTGTGGGTTCTGACTTGGGTGGTTCAAACTTCGGAGCAGTCGTTTCGACGCTTTCGTCACGCGGAGCAGGTCGTGTGATGTTGCTGGTATCGGTGCGATTCGAGTAGAGGTTTGCTTCGACATCGTCTTCGATCCCGCGCAGCCCCTTCTTGAACTCGACAACGCCCTTGCCCAGGCTGCGTGCCACTTCGGGCAGCTTCTTGCCGAACAGCAGGAGTGCGATCACTCCCACAAACAACATTTCAGCGGGACCAAGGCTACCAATGAATGCGAGTGGAAACATGTCAGTTTTTCCTTCTTCTCGAAGCCGCAAATACAGAAAAGTCTGGAACGAGGATGAAACCGGGCCTACTTCTTGTTGTCGAGGTTCTCGGTGTTCTCTTCATCATCCTTGAGTCCGGTTTTGAAGGAGGTCACGCTTTGGCCGAGCGACTTCATCACCGACGGCAAGCGGCTACCGAACAGCACCAGGACAATAATTCCGAAGAAAATCATCTCTCCGGGTCCCAGTAAGGCAAGAGTAGGCACCATCATCAGTCTCCTCGAAAAAGCACGACCTTATTCAGTCTAATCGGTGAGCCACCGCGAAGGCGGTAGAAAGCTCGTATCTCGCGTATCCGCATGTGCAATACAATATCACGTATGCACTTTTAGGGGCTATTTCTCGCTCGGAAACATTTTGCCGTGAATTCCAGGGTGGAAATTCATTATCGGAAACAGTCTTCGAGTTCGATCATGACGAACCGGGCACGTTCCGTAATCGATCCTCTCAGGGATCGATTTGCAATCACGTGTTTCCACTCGGTTCGCCCGCGAGAGAGCAGGAGGGATGAGCGGTACGTCAGATTCTACCCGCTTCACGAAACGTGTCAATCTGGTAGTTCAGGCAGGCCAACCCGCGGGCAGTTTTTCAACAGCGGGCACTCCAGACACTTCGGTCGGCGGGCAATGCAGATTCGTCGCCCGTGATGGATCAGCCGATGCGAGAAGTTGATCCACTCTTTCTGCGGAATGAATTCCATCAGATCCCGTTCGATTTGTTCTGCCCCTTTATTGGAGGTCAGTCCCAGCAGGTAACTGATTCTCGCCACATGGGTGTCGACCACGATTCCGCTGGGAATTCCAAACGCTGTTCCTAACAGGACATTTGCCGTTTTTCGGCCCACTCCAGGCAGGGCGATCAGTTCTGGCAGGCTCTGCGGTAATTCACCCCCGTAAGTTTCCACCACGGCCTGAGCCATTCCAATCAGGTTTTTCGCCTTGTTCCGGTAGAAGCCGGTCGAATGAATGAGAGCCTCAAGTTCGTCCTGGCGGGCCTGCGCCAAGTCTTCGGCCGACGGGTAGCGGGCGAACAGGCCGGGTGTCACCAGGTTAACTCTCTCGTCTGTACACTGCGCCGACAGGATCGTGGCCACCAGCAACTGGAAGGGAGAGGCGTGGTTTAACGCACAAAGTGCCACGGGGTAGGTTTTGGCCAGCGTCCGGATAATCTGTTGGACACGTCGTTGTTCAGTAGGGGTGATTTGTCCGGAAAGTCTTTTTGTCATGGAAAACCGCTCTACAAATGCCGCCGTGCGAAAGTTCGTCGTGGAAATTGGCGAGGTGACGCGCCTAGAATTCAGCCTGAGAAATTTGAAACTGGATCGACTTTGCCACTCACAGGTTCGCTTCACGAGTCAGATTGGCTGCGTTGTTCCTGTTGTCGAGGCTGCTTTTGGTGGGAATCAGGACCGTGATTGATGATCTTCCGGCACAGTATCGCGAAGGCGTACGCCTCTTCAATGAAGAGGAATTCTTTGAGTGTCATGACGTGCTCGAAGAATTGTGGGCGGAAACGGTTGGTGACGAGCGAAAGTTTATTCAGGGATTGATTCAGGCCTCCATCGCACTTTTTCATTTCGGGAACGAAAACTTCGGCGGGGCGAAAAAGCTGTTCTTCGCCGCGACGACCAAACTGGATCCCTATGGCGACGAGTACATGGGAATCAAGCTGTCGAACTTCCTGCAGGACTTCCGCGCCTGTTTTCAGGAGTTGATCGACAACACCGAAGCCTATCCGACAACGGTCGCGATTCGCGACGAACTGGTCCCCAAAATCGAGTATGTTTCGCAAGGAGCGATCGGATGAGCGACTTGCCAGAACTTGATACTGCCTTGAAAAATTTCTCAGGACGGGCGCCGCTTTTTCCGCTGCCCAACATTGTGCTTTTTCCCCACGCTCTGCTTCCGCTTCACATTTTTGAAGACCGGTATCGCCGGATGATGGCGGATACGCTGGATGGCGAGCGTCTCATCGCGATGAGCCTGCTGCGGCCGGGATGGGAAGGGGTCGCGAAGGGGGAAGTGGCTCCCGTGCATCGCGTGGTCGGATTGGGAAAAATCATCGCTCACGAGAAACTGGCGGACGGACGCTACTACCTGGTGCTGCGCGGTCTTGCTCGGGCCAATCTCCTGCGGGAAGAAAAGCTGGACCTCCCTTACCGCGTCGGGCAACTGGAGATCTGCCTCGAAGCACAGGACGAATCCCTGTCGTACGACCGACAGGAACGCATCAAGCACCTTGTCACCGCCTTCGCTCAACTCTTTCCCAAGATCAAGTTGAACCAATTGTTCGCTCATGATTTCCTGGACCTGCCCCTGGGGACCGTGACCGATGTTCTGCTCGGATCCGTACCGCTCCCTGCCAAGATTTCTCAACAGTTTCAGGAAGAGCTGAATATCGATACCCGCAGCGAGATGCTGATGGATCTGCTGCAGGAGGCGCTGGAAGGACAAGTCGGCTCCGCGGGACGCACCTTTCCTCCTGTGTTCAGCATGAACTGATCCGCTCGATTGGCCATCGACAAACAGCCTCCTCCTCAGCCATCCAACCCGAACGGGTCTCGGGCAGGCGGAACGGTCAGGGTTGGGCGATCGTCGGCAGGTTCAATTCTCACGGCAGACTGGAATTGCATCGCGAAATGAACGAAGGGCGTGCCGAGGTTCGACACGCCCTTCTTAAATGTCTGCGGGTCAAAGCGGGACTCGGAGTCCCGTTTCCGCTTCACTCTTTTATGGCTTTTTCGGCAGTGCGTCGGCGACCGGCTTGCCTGCATTGGGGACTGCGGCGCAATAGTCTTTGCCCAGGAGCGCCGCCAGTGTCGCGGCAACCTGACTTTGGGTCACTCGGTCACACTTGGTGCGTTCGCCCAGTGGGGGTGTATCGGGGCCAAGGAAGGCCATCCACATGTCTTCCGCCCCTTCGTATTTCGCCCCGTGGTGCTTCCAGTTTTCGAGGCCTGAGCCGCGGCCGTGGTCGGTCGTCAGGATGATTGTGGTCTTGTCACGGTATTGATCGAGTGACTGAACCAGTTCCCACAGTCGACGGACGTAGTCGTCCACGACGTGTGCGGATTCCAGCAGGTGATCGTATCGACCGGCATGTCCCCAATGGTCGGTTTCGAGGAAGCTGACGAACAAGACGCGCGGCTGGTGCCGTTTCAGGTGCTCGCGGGCGGCCTGAAAGATGAACGTGTCGTTGAGTTCAGCCGCGTTGGGCCGATGGATTGTGTCTTCGATCAGTTCGTTCAGAATCTGCTGCTGAGAACTGGGGTTCTCTTCGGGAACTCGCTCCCATCCTCCCATGACGGGGAAGCCGCATCGTTCGCGATTAATGATGTAAGGAATGACGTCCCAACCGCTGAAGGCGGCAACTTTCCCGTTAAACTCGGGCTGGCGATGCAGCCATTCCAGCACGGTGAAATTTTCGTTTGGTTTTTTCGCATTGCTGTCGATCCGGGGATCAGCGAAGCCCGTCAGGATCTCGTTGTAGCCGGGGTACGAAAATTTCATCGTGTTGGTGATTTGCGATGAACTGCCTGCGGGAAGATTGCCGTAAAGTTGACCCTCTTTGGCGATCTTGGTCCAGAAAAAAGGCAACAGGGCAGCTCGCCGCTCTTCTGGCGTCTCTTTCCAGAACTTCGATTTGATGTTCTGGACGTCGGTCACTCCCCCATGTTCCTTATTGATGAGGGCCTCTTCGGCTCCCGTGAAGACTTCCTGCCATCGAAGTCCGTCTGTCGTGATCAGAATCACGTTTTTCGTTTTGAGATCCTGCCCGGAAACCGTATCAGCGATGATCGCTAACATCAGCATCAGGGACGACGCCCATCGTAAAAACGGGACACGACGTTCGCTCTTGATCATGAGACTGCAGCCCTTTCATTCAATGAAAAACAATCCAGCGTGACCCGGGGTGGGACTTCGTGATGCTCAGGTTGAGCATGTACAAATTGGATTTCGAGGGAGTCCGGATCTTACCGATCAGGCACGCGTCTCGAAAGACGGTCGGCTGTCGGAGGTCGTTGCAATGCCGTCGGTGCTGACAAGGAAGTCGGTCGACCGTGGTCGCAGTATTTGTCGACGGGGCCGATCTCCGTTGATGCCATCAGGCAGGCGGGGTTTGCTCGCATGGCAGCGGGGTTTCCACGACGGGGGAACTTCTATTCGTGCGTGAGAAAATTGCGAAAGCGGTCGCGACGAAGACCGCGATACCGGCGGTTGCTTTAAACCATTCGGGATAGGGGAGCATGGCGAGGTTACCGAAGAGAGCTGCCAGCAGTAATACCCCCACAACAGCTGCGGAGTAAGGACTGCCCATTCTTCGTGTGACCCAGGTACTGAGATAAGCGGAGATGGCCCAGGCGCCTGCCGCCAAACCCAGTATCCACGCCGGGAAACGCTCGACGTGCTGGCAGACTTCTTCCATGGTGTGGGTGAAGTTTTCAGGATAGGGGTGCAGGGCCAGGGTGACGACTTCGACGGCTGTCACCAGAACGAACAGGACAAGCAATCCGACAAACACTGCGGCAGCATTACGGAGCAGGGCTTTCATGTACGACGCTTCCGTTGGGATCAGAGGTCAGAATCAGGCTGAGGTGCAGGGGAGTAACAGGATGGCTTAAGGACTCGCGCTGCGTCGAGCCCTGGAAGGCTGCTTTTTTACGGAAAGGGCCAGGTTCCTGGTTGCTTGCCCCAGTGACTTGTCAGGGCTGCGGTTCTGCGGCGGGGGTCAACATGCTCGCAAGCTCGTTGCGGGCGATATCGATCCCTTCGTTCGAATTCAGATGAGGCAGCTTCGTCCGTAATCCGTCCAGCAGGCTACGGCTCATGTGAGCCTGAAAAACGTCCACTGCGGAGGCCACATCCCCCTTCTGCAAAGCATCAATGATTCCGAGATGCTCGCGAAACGATTTGGCCTGATGGCGACGGTCGGAAGGGGAGGTGAGGCTGCAATACATACTGCGCCGGATGAGTGGTTTGACCAATCCGATGAGGACAAGGCTGGTGGTTTGTTCCACCAGCGTGGTGTGGAAATGGTAGTCAGCCTGTCGTCGATCTCTCTCGGACAGGGTGTCGATGGACTGCAGGACGTTCTCGGTCTCGGCCTTGAGTTCTTCGAGAGAAGCCTGAGGAATCTGATGGCCCGCGCGACGGAGGACTTCGGACTCGAACATCGTCCGGATCTCAATCGTATCGATGATGTCCTGCCAGGTGAGGGTTCCATAGCGCCAGCCACGCCGTGGCGCCTTGATCAGAATTCCATCCCGGGTCAGTGCATCGAGTGCATGACGAACCGTTCCCATGCTGGCGCCGAAGAGGTCGACAAAGGTGCGTGGATTGACTTCCGCGCCGAACTGAAAATTTCCCTGCAGGATCCAGTCGAAGATCAGCCAGTAGACCGACTTGATCTGCGACTGTTGTTCGACCTCAATGACTTCGACGGCCGCAGCGGCGGCTTTCGGGGGCCATTTCGCGACGTAAGTGTGTCCAGCCGGCGTCTGTTTCACCCAGCCGTCATCAATCAATCGAGACAGGGCCTTGCGAACCGTGGTGCGGCTGACGTTCATCTCGACGGCCAGTTTGCCTGCTTTCAGAAAGCTGCCCAACTCGACCTGGCGAGCAGAAATCTGTCCGAGCAAATGTTGGTAGACTCGCGTGTCGAGCGACGTGCGTTCTTCCGCCATGAGACCTCCGTTGAGGATAGTTTCGCCTGATCGATTCGATGAGGCGCTGAATTGACTGCGAGTAAGTGCGGCAACGTCGACGTCGCCCCGTGGCGATCTGTGGTGCCACCGAATGAGAGGCAAGGTGATCGCGACGGCGCGCTACCCAACGCAGCACGCCAGCGAGCGGGTGTGCCGAATGCTCTAATGATGACTGATCACATTGACCTCTGGCAGCAGTTTTCGCAATCGTACAACACCGTCTTTCGTGATCTGCGTTCGTTGAACATGCAGCAATGCAAAGTCGGGCAGGTCTTTGAGCGGCGCCAGCGAGTCGATAATGTCGTCTGAAACGGATGTCTGCTCAATGAACAGGCCTTTCAGCCGCGGGCAGTGCTCTGCCAGTGCCGTCGCCAGCGCAGGGATATCGTCGTCTGCGATCCGTGTCTCATTGATATACAGTCGCTCGAGACTGGGAAGTCCGGTGATTGCCTTTTCGATTCCGCGGCCCGTGTTGGTTCCTGCCATGTGGAGAATTTTCAGGTTCTGCAATCCGGTTAAGGGGGCCGCATTCTCGAAGTTGAGCGGTGTGCGCTGCAGATAGAGAGCTTCCAGGTGAGTCAGCTTGGTTAATTGGGAAAGTCCCGAGCCGCTGATCTGAGTCTCGTTCAGGTTGAGTGTCGTCAGTCCGGTCAATCCCGAAAGGGGGATCAGGCCTGCGTCAGTGATCTGACATCCAGAGAGATTCAGGTCGCTTAACTGCTTGAGTCCGCTGAGGTGTGCCAGTCCTGCGTCTGTCACCTGGGAATTTTCCAGCGAGAGTGATTGGAGATGCGACAGGCGGGAAAGGGAGGCAAGTCCCCCGTCTCCGATCGGGCTGCCAGCAAGTGCGAGTATCTGAAGAGAAGGGAAGGACTCGAGCTTGGGAGCGGATTCGTTCGAAATCGCTCGGGACGAGATCGAGATGACGTTCCCCTGTGCGTTGGTGGCAGACTTGAGGCTGCCGTCCGACTGAAGTGCGGACAGCACGGTGGACTCCGGCGATGCTTGCGGGCTGCATCCGATCGTGAGGCACAGTGTCAATGAAGTGGCGATCATAAACCAGGTTGGCTGGCGCATTCTGCGATTTCCTGTTTGGCTGCGAGATTCGGCCGTGTTGTGGAATGCCATGTGATGAAATCGCACGCATTCTGAGAAGGTGGTGAAATAATACATGTGGCTTTTTTATGAAAATGCCACCAAAAGATTGCCAGCCGTGACGCAGAAATTCACTCTGCGAGCTGATCCCACCTTAGTTCGTAGGGGTGTGTTGAGCAACCTAATCGGTATCTGGTTGCGGGTGAAGCAATTCGCGTGAGTTTGCAGAATTTCTTCGAAAAGAGGTAATAAAAATGTTGTTTTTCTGTTCTTGCGGGGTATTGTCACAAGCATTCGCTCCCACCTTATGCACTATGTGAACGTTCAGTTAATTTTGTGTTAAAAGGGATTTGGTGGTCGGCGAACCCCGTCCAGAATCCTAGACACCAAAAAAGTCTTTTTGTAATTATTGTCACCGCGCACACTGTGCAGTACGTCTGACTTCAATTGAGTCCAACGCAGTGCATTTCTCTTTCTTTCCTTTTTGATTGCCTCGAGCAGTCATGACTCTCTACTGGAGATTTCGCCCATGAAGACTTGTCGAAAGCGTCTCGGATTCACATTGATTGAGCTGCTGGTTGTGATCGCCATCATCGCCGTGTTAATTGCACTGCTGTTGCCAGCCGTCCAGCAAGCGCGCGAGGCCGCCCGACGAACTCAGTGTCGCAATAATCTGAAGCAGATCGGTATCGCTCTGCATAACTACCACGAAGTCCACAACTGCTTTCCCCCGGGGACCGTCTTCGGGGATCAGGACTATGGCTGGGCAACATTCCTCCTGCCGGGGCTTGATCAGGCCAATATCTACAATCAGCTGAATTTCACGAACTACGGCAGCATTATCACCAATAACTCTGTCTACACCGAGCGTTCATTGCCGCTGATTCCCGGTGTGACAGACGTGGTCTTGCCGGCCTTCCTGTGTCCTTCGAACAGCATGATAACCCGGTCGCCCGTCCGTCCCGGGGCTGGTTCTCCCAGCGGTGCATCACTCGGTGGCTTTGGTCGTTCCGACTACAAAGGGTGTCTGGGGTCTGGCGGTGGTTCGATTACCGGGATGTTTGGGAAGATCAAAGCGACCTACAGCCCCACGAAGATTCGTGACGTTCTTGACGGGACCAGCAATACCTTTGCTGTCGGCGAAGGTTATACCCGGTTTGCTCGCGCTATCTCCGGGCCTACGCACCCCAATGTCGGTGACTTTCCGATCTGGCTGGGAACCAACAACCAGCATCAGAACGTTGTCGCCGAAACGGGCATGAACCACATTCCGAACGGTGGAAATGCTTTGCCGATCGATACGTTGAACCAGTTCGATGATTGCTTTGCCAGCTTGCACACCGGTGGGGTTACCTTCCTGTTCGCTGATGGATCGGTTCGGTTTATCTCGGACAATATCGACATGAGGACCTACAGCTATCTGGGTGACAAAGCCGACGGAAATCCTGTGAGTGTCGAGTAATCAAGGTGCTTTCCGCCGGTAAGCGCTGAACTCACCCTGGCGGTGACTCGAGGAATATTGATGTTGTGTCGTTGCCTGACGGGTTTCAGTCGGGCAACGCCTTTCGACCTTCTTCGTCTGTGGAATCACTGATGAGAGAGCTGGTGCCGAAGGGGGCCGTCCGGGGGAAGCGGTCCCATCGAAGCGCTGGCTTCCATCACTGGGCCCACGACCGCCTTTTGAAATGTCGGATCCAATACGTTTTTTAAGCAGAGGCTACGGTCATGCAATCACCGATTCACCCCGCCATACTTCTGGCGATCGGCGCTCTTGTCGGAGCAGGGTGTGGCAAGCAGGAATTTCAGGTGGCGCGTGTCAGTGGAACGGTAACCTGTGGAGGCCAGACTCTGACTGAGGGGATGGTTGTTTTCACACCCATTGGAACGGGCGAGAAAAAAACGCACGACACGGGACGCTCTGCTTCCGGCCTGATTCAGGAGGATGGGTCCTTCGAACTGACGACCTACCGCAGAGGAGATGGTGCCATCGTAGGTACGCACACCATTAGCGTATTTGCACCTCCTCCCATAGATGATGACGCTCCGATCACTGACGCCAATCGTTTCGCGTGCGGAAAGACTCCGCTGGAAGAAACT
>NZ_DASWWZ010000119.1:0-3922 GCF_036405755.1 Schlesneria sp. | reverse complement strand
ACTGACATCCTTATGATCTGTCGATTGACGAGTCTCTCTCAACACGATGAGACTGCGAAAAGGCGTGTTACTGGGCTAAACTGACGTCAATCTCATTTCTCGTGCTGGAGCCTGTCTCGACATCATGATCTGCATTTCTGTCACTCCCGAATCGCGTCAACTGGCAAAAGTCGACATTTACAACGCCGCGAATCAATGTGATCTGGTCGAAGTTTGCCTCGACCGCCTGCACAAAGAACCGGACGTCAAAGACATGATCTCCGGATGCAAGAAGCCGGTGCTGATCTCCTGCCGGCCTCCGCACGAAGGGGGAAAATTTGACGGGACCGAAGACGAACGGCTGGCACTTCTTCGCCAGGCGATTATCGCGGGTCCCGACTATGTGGAACTGGATCCCGTTTCAGCGATGAAGATTCCCCGCTTCGGCAAAACTCAGCGTGTGGTCAGTTTCGCCAGCCTGACTCGCCCCCTGAACGACGTCGAAGAGGCATTTGAAGAAGCGACTCGTTGTCAGGCAGACATCGTCAAATTCACGTGGCCTACCCAGACCCTCGAAGCGGCCTGGCCGTTACTGGCGGTGGCCAGCCAGAAGCGGGTGCTTCCCGTCGTCGGTCTGGGACTGGGACGCAGTGGGCTGACGTTTTCGCTGCTGGGGCGGAAATATGGTTCGCCCTGGATCTACGCGGCGCTCGAGAAGGGGATGGAAGCCTTCCCGGGACAGCCGACGGTGGGGGAACTGGATGATGTCTACCGCTGGCGCAGCGTAGATGGCAAGACCCGATTTATCGGCGTGGTTGGCGAAGGAGTCATGGAACATGCGATTTCAAAGATTCTCAACGCAGGCTTCGACATTCTGGGCATGAACACCCGCTGTCTGCCGCTGGACTTCAAGTCCCTCGATCAACTCCCCAAGATGCTCGATATCCTGAAGGTTCCGGCGATGATTGCCACCCCGGATGCAGGGCGTCGAGTCATGGGGTTGGCGTCCAAGGGGGACGATGTGGCTCAAGCAGCGCAGCACAGCGACGTCGTCATTAAAGGGACCGACGGCTGGCAGGCCCATAACCTGATCTGGAAATCGGCGGTGCGGGCCCTGGAAGAAAAAATGGGGCGAAAGTCTGCCGAGGATCGGCCTCTAGACCGTCGGAACACGTTGATCATCGGCTCGAACGGACTGGCAATCTCGCTGGCTCAAGGGGCAAAAAGAAGGGACGGGCTGGTCAGCATCTGTTCGGGGGACGAGGTTGAAGCACAGAAGATTGCTCGCGAATGCGAGTTGCGCTATGTCCCCGTTGCCAAGCTGTACGAAACGCTGGTGGACGTGATCGTGCTCACGACGAACACGCTCGACTATGCTTCGAAGAAGACGCCGCTCAATCCGTCGCTGTTCCGGCCAGGCATGACTGTCATGGATCTCAGCCGACTTCCGGGCGAGTCGGAATTTACACAGGAGGCGCGTGGTCGCGATTGTAAGGTGGTTGATCCCGCCGAAGTTTTCGTTAGTTACATCGGCGCCCTGTTCAAGTCACTGACGGGTCAGGACCTTCCACCGACTGCGATTGCAGAGGGACTGATGGACTGAGCGGCACGAGCGGAATGCTCTGGGTTTGCAGGAGGTTTCATCCCTTCTACACGCCGTCTGAAATCGTACCAGTGAAAAAGCCACATGCGACAATTCTGCCGCGTGTGGCTTTTTCGATTTGACGCGGGAAGAGCGGGATCACGCATCATGGTCAAGCCGGGGTGTCCCCGGACCTACTTTGCGACGGCCTTGAGGCTGATCGACTTCCCACTTGCTCCTTCTTTCGTGGCGATGGGGATCTTCCAGTGCGTAGTCCCAACCTTGCAGACACCACCATTTCCGTCACGGCAGTATCCGTAAGTCAACGAGAGGATGGCCGTGGCGGTTCCCGTTTTCCGGACCGCGGGCAGCGACAGGCTGATCGACGTCCCTTTCGCTTCAATTTCCTGCTTGACCCCGAGCTGGTCGTCTGCGAACAGAGTCTGACCTTCATCGGCTTTGAGTCGATATGAGACCGGCATCAACTCGTTCAACTTGAAGCCCTCAGGCAGTTCAAGCTCAACCTGGACCGCGATACTGTCGGTGGGACTCAGGTCCTGGGACTCGATTTCGGTCGCCTTGACGGGTTCGCTGGGAAGGGCGAAGGGGCTGTCGGAAAGCTGGGGGGCAGTCAGTCCCGTAATCATAAATTCTGTTGACTTTCTGGTATTCATCTCGATGACGACAATACGGTGGTTGTTCGTGTCAGCAACATAGGCCTTACCTCCGGCGATCGCAATTCCGGCAGGCTCCGCAAGCTGCAAAGGTTCGAGTGTCGTACCGGGCTGGCCATTTCCAGTCCACGTTTTCACCTCGCGGGTTTCCAGATTGACCTGCTTGATCTTGTGGTTGTAACTATCGGTAACGAACAGTGTCCCATTATGAATTGCCAGTCCCAGCGGATGCTGCAGCCGTGCGTCTTCACCGGCACCGTCGATATCACCAAACTCAAACAAACTTCGGCCGCGTGGCAGGTCGTGAGTCCCGGCAATCGTCGTAACCTCACCTGTCGGGCTCGTGAGATCGTTGTCGGGATTCGTCGAGATCTTGCGGATGGATGAGCCTTCACTGTCGACCACGTAGAGAAACGAGCCGTCGTTGACGATTCCTGATGGCTGGGCCAGCGCGGATTCTTCCAGACTGCCATCAATGATGTCTTCTCGACCCGAGCCGGCATATTGCGCGAGGGTTTCGGAGCCCAGTTTATGAGCCCAGATCTGATGCGGGCCGGCCATCGCGATATACAGTGTCCCATCGACGACGGTCAGGTCCCAGGGACTATTCAATGCTGTCTGGAGCAAGGGCCCCCCCGGAGAACGCGTCCGGCTTTGTTCCCCGGTTCCTGCCAGTGTCGAAACAGTCTTGCGTTCCAGATCGACGGTCCTCAGCAGATGGTTCTCGGTATCGGCAACGTACAAGGTCTGATCGACCAGTACCATCCCTTGCGGGTGATCGAACTGAGCTTCTGAGTAGCCTCCATCCTTGTGCCCAATGGCGCCGGCCCCGATGACATCGAGTAACTTGCCGTCGAGTGTGCTGACGACGATGCGATTATGGTTACTGTCAGAAATGAACAGACGACCATGCTGCTCGTCGACCACGATCTTGCCTGGAAAACGCAGTGGCGTATCCTTGACCTTGTTCCGTTCGAGATCGAAGCGGACGGGGGTTTCGTCCAGTGTCCCCTTCGTTTTGTGGTAGGCGATCAGTCGTTCGATCACTTCTTCCAGCAGTTCGCGATTTCCTTCTCCGGAAACATAGCCGCAGTAGTATCCTTCCGGGTCGAGGACGACAAGCGAGGGCCATGAGTTCACGCCGAACTTACGCCAGATCGTCATATTGGCATCGTTGACGACGGGATGTTCAATCTCGTAACGCAGGATTGCTTTGCGGATGTTTCCCGTTTCTTTTTCGTTGTCAAATTTGGCGGAGTGAACACCGATCACCACGAGCTCATTGGGATACTTGTGTTCAAGGTACGCCAGATCGGGCAGGACATGAATGCAGTTGATGCAGCAGAACGTCCAGAAGTCGACCAGGACAATCTTGCCACGCAGATCTTTGACTGAAATTGGGCCGGCCGCGTTGAGCCATTCAACCCCGCCATCCAGTTCGGGTGAGGGATGTCGTCGGGGGAAGGGATTTTCAACGCCTTCCGGTTCGGCCACTTTGGCTTCTTGCGCGACAACCGGAGTCGCTGATGCTACCAGAAGGAACAGGCTGCAGAGAACGACCCCGAGCGGGACCGTCCAAGACGATGGTTTGAGGTTCGAAAGCACGAGACTCATCAGACGCATCTCCATTGTCGCGGCTCAAATTAACGAATCAGACTCCCGGCCAGTTCCATACCGACCCGAACGC
>NZ_DASWWZ010000118.1:0-10690 GCF_036405755.1 Schlesneria sp. | reverse complement strand
TACAGGGCACGTTTGCCGCCACCCCAGACGATTGCTATGATTCAGTTTCCCGCGAGAGTGGCGAAACTGGCAGACGCGCTGGATTTAGGATCCTGTACCTTAATCGGTGTGGGGGTTCGACTCCCCCCTCTCGCATTTTTCCGCATGCCGCTCGATATCCTTGATTGGCAACAGCTCCCCGTGATTCGTCCCGGGGAGTTTTTTTACACCCATCTGCGACTTCTCTCTGCGACTTCGCGCGGCTGGCTCATGCTTGGGAGTGGAACCTCAAGCCTGACACTCCCGAGGTGCGTTCAAACCCCCTGCGACTGAGACCGCATGGTTGCTCTCTGATGTCGCGCGATTCTTGAGCAGGCTTCGTCGATCGCGCCACTATGCTCGGCCGCCACTGCGCCTGCAATCCGTGGACATGAAACGATCTGAGAGTAAAACGTCGCCGCCGAAAGGCCGGCCGCGCTGTCTGACGCGGCCAGACTGTGCCACACGTTCTGCTCGAATTACGATTTCTTCCTGGCACGCGAGCGAGCGGGCTGCGCGGGGGCCTTGCGAGGATTGGCGACGTTGCGCTTGCTGGCTTCGTGAGGGGCGAGGCCGTTGAGCGGCGCGAAACCGCCGTCTTTGGTCGAGTAGGCGTGAACTTCACCCGTTTCCATCTGATAGATCCAGGCATGCAGTTGCAGTTCACCTCGTTGCAGCTTGACGGCGACAGCGGGATGAGTCTGGAGATTTTCGATCTGCACAAGCACGTGCTCGCGGATCGCGATTTCGAGCAGTTCCCGTCCGTGGTACTTTGAGTAATTTTCTTCGACGATCAGGCGAGTTGCCTCTGCGTGCGACAGCCAGCCCCGCACCAGTGGCAGCTTCTTCATGCTGTCGGGCTGAAGCATGGCTGAGATTGCCCCGCAGCCAGAGTGACCGCAGATGATGATGTCCTCAACGCCGAGAGCCGTCACCGCATATTCGATGGTGGCGGGTTCGCCTCCATTCGATGCCCCGTGAGAGGGGACGATGTTTCCTGCGTTCCTCAGAACGAACAACTCGCCCGGCTGGGCCTGCATAATTATCGAGGGGTCAACCCGCGAGTCAGAACAGCCGATAAACAAGGCACTGGGGTGTTGCCCCGAGACGAGCGTCTCGAAGAATTCTCGCTCGTTTTGAAAGACATTTGTGTGGAACTGGTGGATGCCCGTCAGCAACTGATCCATCGTGAGGATTCTTCTGGAAAGAGGGTGATTGCCATCGGCAACCTGAGAAATGACCGCGCGCGATTATTCTCGAAGAACCTGATGATGACGAGTTCCGCCGTTTGCCACGAAGGCTCGGCAGGTCAGGACGAGAATAGTCGCACACGGTGATTCAGGTCACCTGACAATTCGGGCCGCTCCACGATGGCTGAGTGTTCGGAAACTCCATGATGTCCCATTGGTATTCTGCGACTGATAGGGTGATGGCTCGGAATGAGTATCGGATAATTCGCGAGGGACGGATGCCGCCGGACTGGCAGAATTCTCGATCTGGCGGACTCCTGTCTCAGTACATTCAAGCTGGCTCACCCTCAGTTCCAGGGCATCGATTCGTTCCAGTAATTCCGCTTCAGTGAGTCCCGCAGATGACTTCGTTGTCGTTTGTGCTCGGTCCTCATCCCCTGCCCGAGTGGATTGCCAGGTCAGAGAGAAGACGGTCACGACAAGCAGGAAGACTCCCAGTACAGATTGCGGACGAGTCATGGAGCTTATTCCGAACGAGAAGGCGAATTGCAGGCTATAAAAAAGGTTCCGGGCGCTGAGAGGACAGTCTCAGCGCCCGGGTTTGGTTCCGTCACGACATGATGACAAAGCCATCGACCCAGAGATTGCAATGCCACCGAAGCTTAGGTATCCGGCGCGACCCGGACGAACGACCGATTTCCGCAAATCGATCGATTTGTGACGGAACCGACTGCATCGAAAACGAGACGTAGATCCTTAGTGAAAACTTCCTGCGAAGTGTCATCAACATGTAAGAGGTTCGATACATTCCAGTGGGATTCGCTGCAATCCCAAAACGTCAAGATTTTGCCGACGTGACTTTCAGGCGCAGGCTTTTTGTTGTCGTTCGGCAGTGAATGCAAATTCTGCACATGAGTTCAGCCACTCGATGACTCGTTCCATTCGCGTTGATCGCGATCCTTTCACCAGCAGGATGTCGTTAGGTTCCAGCCAGCGGTTCAGGACTGCCAAAAGGCTTTCGACATGGGTCGCCGCCGCAACCTGTTCGGGGTTCATCCCTGACTGGATCGCTCCCCGCGCAACATCGTCTGCAAACTCACCACAGACCAGTATTCGATCAATCTGCAACTGAGCCGCCAGGCGGCCAATTCGTTCGTGTTCCATTTTCGAGGTCGAGCCGAGCTCTCGCATGTCGCCCAGCACCAGCATCCGTTTCTGAACACCGGGAATCGCCAGTTCATTTAACGCGTGGCACGCGGCGGCGACGGAAAGCGGACTGGCGTTATACGTGTCGTCAAGCACCGTCCACGGACCAATTTTCTGAAGTCCGCCACGTCCTGGAGGGGGTGAAAACCGGGCGAGACCGCTCGCGAGCTGCTCGATCGGGATGCCGATTTCAAGACCGACTCCGATCGCGCAAAGTGCATTGGAGACCGCGTGTCGCCCGTTGACGGGAACGTCAAATCGGGTTCCTTCGCAGTGGAAACGCAAATTGCCGGGACGGGGTTCGATTTGAGTGGCCTGGATGTGATTGTCATCACCCTGGCCGACAAAAATGACAGGACACGGTGCCCGATCAGCCATTTGGCGCAGATCGGGATCATCACCCGGAAGCACGGCAAAGCCGGTTGTCGGCAGTTGCTCAAGTAACTCTCCTTTGGCCTGAAAGACTGCGGCAAGTGAGCCAAAAGACTCGAGGTGGGCTGGGCCCACTGCGGTGACAATACCAATTTCGGGGCAGGCAATATCGCAAAGTTCGCGGATATCCCCGACGCGTGAGGCACCCATTTCTATGACGGCAAATTCGTGCGACGAATTCAGCTCGAGCAGGCTGAGCGGCAGTCCGATCAGGTTATTGTAGTTTTTGCGGCTGCGGATCCCTTGAAACTGACAGCCCAGGGCCGCGTAAGTCAGCTCACGCGTTGTCGTTTTTCCTACGCTTCCAGTGATGCCGATGACCAGCGGGTCCAGTCGATGGCGATGCCATGCGGCGAACCGACCTAATGCGGTCAGTGGATTATCCACGATCAGAACGGCCCCAGAGACAGCCGATGCAGATTCGGCAGCGACTACGGACAGGTGAGCACCGCGCTGGTGAGCTTCACCGGTGAAGTGATGCCCGTCAAGATGTTCCCCCTTGAGTGCCCAGAAGATACTTCCTGGCTGGACTTCGCGTGAGTCGATGAAGACTCGGTCGAAACAAGCGTCAATGTTACTGACGTCCCGAAGCCGACCGCCTGTTGCCCGTGTCAGGTCTCGGAGGCTAAACCGCTGCATATTAAGCGCTCACTCTCTCGGGTGGGCGAGCAAGTGGTTGCCACCGCTCTCGCAGAAATTCACGCGCGATCTTTCGATCATCAAATGAGAATCGTTCGCGACCGATGACTTGTTCGTTCTCATGCCCTTTTCCGGCGATCAGGACGCAATCTCCCGGGGCGGCCATCTGCAGGCTTTTGCAAATGGCTTCTCGCCGGTCCTGCTCGACGATCGTGACGGTGCCGTCGTTCTGCATCCCCGCCCGAATTTCGTCAATAATCTTGGCAGGATCTTCTGTACGAGGGTTGTCGCTGGTGACGATGGCGACATCCGCCAGCATTGCGGCCTTGCCCAGTTTAGGACGCTTGCTGCGGTCGCGATCCCCCCCTGCTCCGAAGACGACAATGACTCGGCCTGCTGTGAGGCTTTTCAGGCTGTTCAAGCAACGCTGCAGGGCGTCGTCGGTATGAGCATAATCGACGAAGACATCGAAGGGCTGTCCGCAGTCGATCTGCTCCATGCGGCCCGGGACTCGATGGAAGGTTTCGATTCCTTCGGCGATTTCTTCTGGTGTCAGTCCAAAGTGGAAGGCCACAGCGGCAGCGGCAAGAATGTTAGAGAGATTATGGCGTCCAATAAGTCGTGTCGCACACTCAATATTGCGTCCATGCAGACCCAGGCGAAAGCGGGTGCCCGACAACGATTCGTCGCGAATCTGAAGACTCACGTCGGCGAGTGTGTTCAAACCGTAGCTGACGGCGGACAAGGATTCGCAGACGTGGTTGCGAACGGACCAGGCACCGGCGGGATCATCGACATTCAGGGCGACCATCCCCCCCGGCTGGACCAGTTCCACAATGCGGGTTTTTGCGCTGCGATAAGCTTCGAACGTGCCGTGATAATCGAAGTGATCCTGCGTGATATTGGTCACGACGGCCGCACCGAGTTCGACTCCGGCGGCACGGCCCTGGTGGAGTGCATGACTGGAAAGTTCGATGGCGGCATGGGTTGTTCCCGCCGCAACCATGCGGCCAAACCATTGTGCGAGAGATCGAGAATCGGGAGTCGTCAGCGTGGCCGGTTCGCTCTGCTGGCCGTCTGAGTACTCGACTGTTCCCAGGAGGCCTGTTCGCCGTCCCGACTTTTCCAGCAGACTGCGGATCAGCCATGCGGTGGTGGTTTTCCCGTTCGTTCCGGTTACACCCGCGATGCTGAGAAGGCGCGTCGGATTTCCTGACAGGGATTCACAGATACGTGAGAAGGCCGATCGGACATCCGGTACAACACATTGAGGCAACGGAATTTCGGGATGTGGCCGATCGACGAGCAGTCCCGCGGCCCCTCGAATGTAGGCCTCGTTGATATATTGATGGGCATCAACGCGTGTACCGCGGATGACGGCAAAAAGTGCCCCTTCATGGACATCCGTGCTGTTTTCGACGGCATCGATGACGCACAGATTCGTGCATCCCACGAAGGTCGCCTGAGGCAGCAGCCGCCGTAAACTGACGGCACATGGAAAAGTACTCGCGTGACGCACGAACGCCTCCCTGCGATCGAAACGCAAACCCGATGGCGTCGGACTTGTCCTTGATTCACCCGAAAGCGTCAAGACGATTTCATTCGGGATGGCGATCGGGCTTGCTTCCGCAGGAGGCTTCTCTCAGAATGCGGCGGCTTTATGAGAATCTGGCAGGGATGGAAACCTGACAGGGTAATTGAAACCCCGACGGGGTGACGCCGCCACACGCCTTCAGCCGAACACCCGAATTTTCATGTATGAAGAACTTTGCATCCTGAGTGGTCGCGCCAATCCGAAGCTCGCGTCCGAGATCGCGTCGTACCTCAGTATTGGACTGGGTTCTGTGGTACTCGATAATTTTCCTGATGGGGAAATTTCGGTCCGTCTGGATACCAATGTCCGAGGTCGTGACGTCTTCCTGGTTCAGCCAACAGGACCCTCGGTCAATGAAAACCTGATGGAACTGCTGGTGATGATTGATACGTGCAAGCGTGCCAGCGCTGAACGCATCACCGCCGTCATCCCCTACTACGGTTACGCACGTCAGGATCGCAAGGATATGGGACGCGTTCCCATCACTGCCAAACTGGTTGCCAACCTGATTACCAAAGCCGGTGCGGACCGGGTACTGGCGATGGACCTGCACGCCGCGCAGATTCAGGGTTTTTTCGACTGCCCTGTGGATCACCTGTACGCGTCACCGATTCTGGACGATTACTTCCGGTCTCTGAATCTGCCCACGGAAAATCTGGTCATCGTCAGCCCTGACGAAGGGAGCATCAAACGGTCGCTCCAGCACGTTGACCATCTGGGGGGAAGTTTTGCCATCGTCGATAAACGTCGCGCGAACGCGTTCGAGACCCGGCAGGAAAACTTGATCGGCGGGCCGATCGAAGGCAAAACGGCCATCATTTTTGATGACATGATCACCACCGGGGGGTCAATGGTCGGTGCTGTCAGGACTGTGGCCCAGTTCGGCGCCAGCAAGATTTATGTCGGGGCGACGCATGCCGTTTTCTGCGGCGAAGCCGTCAAACGGTTACGGGAAGCTCCCATTGTTGAGATCGTGGTCTCGAACAGTCTGGCCCTGAAACCCGAGCAAATGCTCCCCAACCTTCGCGTCATCTCGGTGGCTCCACTTCTGGGTGAAGCGATTCGACGCATTCACAGAAATGAATCGGTCAGTTATCTGTTCGATTGAGCTGTCGATCAGTGGATTGTGCAGTGGGGGCGTGTGCCCGTCCCGCGTTTGCAGCGTGTTACAGGACCAGCGGCCCTCCGCACACAAACCATGAACGATCCAAACGCAGCAAAGCCTCGCGATGAAGCACGAACTGTCCCCGCTGGGCGACCCGGGGTGTTTCGGCATGGTATTCCCATTGTCGGCATTATCGGAGGCATCGGATCGGGCAAGAGTTCCGTGGCAAAATGGGTCGCTGCGCATGCCCCCGTGAGTGTGATTGATGCAGATGCCTTAGGGCATGAAGCACTACTCGAACCACACGTTGTCGAAGCGCTGCGTGCGATGTTTGGTTCCGAGATTCTCGGCGCAGACGGAAGAATTTCGCGGCCGGCACTGGCGAAGAAGGTTTTTGGCTCGACCCCGGACCACCTGAATGCCCGGCACGAGCTGGAACGAGTCGTTCATCCGGAAATCATAAGAAAGGCCGTCGAGGAATTCGGGCGGGCGGCTGCATCGGGCATGGCTGCTGTCCTGCTGGATGCCGCGATCCTGCTCGAGGCGGGCTGGAATCAGGAATGCGACCTGGTGGTCTACGTGCAAACCCCCGATGAGATCCGTCTGCAGCGAGTGCGGGACAACCGCGGGTGGACGGCTGACGAACTGCATCGGCGTGAGGCGAGTCAGTGGAGCCTGGATCGCAAGCAAAGGGGGGCCGATTTTACCGTCCTCAATGACAGTGACCTCGATCATGCCGGGCGTCAATTACTCGCGGAACTCTGCCAGCGCGGTTATATCAACTGACTTGTGTCGATGGCGCCAGGGGTCGTTCTCTACGCCAGTGGTTCCCCCTGCTGCTCGATCGAGCTGGGGGTTTGCACGTCAGAGATATCCCTTCTCCGGAATACGTCTCATTAACTTGTCGTAACGTCTCCAGAGGAGGCGTTTGCTGATTGGTCGCAACGGGGAGAATGCGCAGTCCCCGCCGGACGGGAATTCGACGTGACTCAGTCCGAGTGTCAGCAGGAATCTGTCGCCAATTTCTGCCGGTTGACCCCATCAATGGATCGGTTTTTCGTTCCAAACAGGCAAGTTCTGCGCGGGTGAAGCGAGTCTGGACAAGTGTCCTTGAAGCTCTGTACGAGCGGAATAATGAGCACAGATAGTCCTGTCGGATTTTTCCGCAGATTCGGTCAAGTTGCCTAACCGACAATGTCGAATTCTTAGCTGACCGCGTGGCCCAAATTCGAGGCCGGTCAAAAATCTTCTGTCGGTATGACATCAGGGATGAAATCATGCGCCATCGCCTTCGGATTTTTACAGGTCAAGAAGAATCCACTCCAGATGTCCCCGAAAATGTCACTGTCCGCCTGGGAGACATCTCTCGCGCCCTCATTGACGCGACCCGCTGGAATCGGACCTGGGTGAGCGACTTTGCGGATGATGAGATCCAGGTTTCCACCGATCTCTACGAAATTCTGTCTGCCTACATGCGATTGCGTCCCGGCGCGTGAACGCATTATTCTTCCAGCAGGTCGAGAGCGATTTCCCCGTGCCTGCCGGAATCCAGTCGTTACGATTGGACGGGGCCGTCGAAACGTACGATGAGCCCCTGGAGCGTGGGGCACCGGTTCGCTCTCCATTCAGAGGGGAACTGGTGTGACTCTGCAGCAACAGGCAGAGGCAATCTGGCGAGCGGGCGTTGCCGCCGTTGATTCTACCGCGCTGGTACGTCAGGCGATTTCCGCCGACCGCTCATGTTTCACGATTTGCGGTGAGACAATTTCCCTTGATTCGCTGCGGCGTCTTGTGGTCGTCGGTGCCGGAAAAGCCGGAGCCGGGATGGCTGCGGGTGTGGAAGACGCATTGGGAAGTCGCTTCCTGGACAAACTCACTGGCTGGGTGAATGTCCCTGCGGATTGCGTTCGTTCCTTGGAAAAGATCCATCTGCATCCGGCACGGCCCGCTGGAGTAAATGAGCCGACCGAGGCGGGTGTCCACGGATGCCAGCAGATTCTGGAACTTGTCCACTCTCTGACGCCGGACGACCTGTGTCTCGTGCTGATCTCTGGTGGAGGTAGCGCTCTGCTCCCTGCTCCGATTGAGGGTGTTAGCCTCGCAGACAAGCTCACCGTGACGCGGCTGCTGATGCGTTCAGGGGCGACAATTCACGAACTGAATACGGTTCGCAAGCGATTGTCACGCGTCAAAGGGGGGGGCCTGCTGCGCGCGGCTCCGGCAGGACGCATGATCGCCCTGATCATCTCGGACGTGCCGGGTGACCCGCTCGGCATCATTGCCTCAGGACCGACAGTGGCCAATTGTGACTCCGCTCAAGACGCCCTGGCCGTGCTGGAGCGGTTTGCGGGGACTGATTCAGCCCATAGTTCCGTCCCTGCCTCCGTGTGGAATGCCCTGCGCCAGCAGATCGGCAAGCCGGTCGCGGACGAGAAATCGACGATCGAGTGTCACAATTTTGTGATTGGGAACAATCAGACGGCAGTCAAGGCGGCTGCGGCCGAAGCTCGTCGTCTCGGCTTTGAGGTTCGTCTTCTGGGAACGGACCGACAGGGAGTTGCCTCGGAAATTGGGGTGGAACTGGCGGAACTTTCTTCGACCGCACTAAGAGAGGCTTCGTCCCGCAGCATGTGTTTCCTGGGTGGGGGAGAACCCGTCGTGAAGCTCGCCGAAACGGATTTGCCCCGAGTTGGGGGGCGGAATCAGGAAGTGGCTCTGGCGGCGGGATGTCATTGGGGGAATCGGGATCTGAGTCGTCTGATTGTGCTGTCAGGCGGTACCGACGGCGAAGATGGGCCTACTGACGCAGCGGGTGCGTTCTTTGACGCGAAGGTACAACAGTCTGCACAGGACAGGGGGCTTGATCCTCGAACGTTCCTGGCGATTAACGATTCGTATACCTTCTTCGATCAGGTCGGTGGACTGCTCAAGACCGGTCCCACTCACACCAACGTCATGGATCTGCAGATGGCTCTGGTGGCGGGTGAATCACGATGACAGTCATCTTGAAACTGGGGGGGAGTCTGCTGACGCTTCCGGGACTTGCCGAACGCCTGCTGGCAGTCCTGAGCCAGCGACCCGGCGATCGCTGTCTGATTCTGATTGGGGGGGGAGCGACGACGGACGTCGTGCGGAACTGGAGCAAGACTCATCATCTGACTCAGGAAGTCGCTCATTGGCTGGCAATTTCCAGTCTCGACCTCAATCGCAAACTATTGGAGGCACTCCTGCCGTGGACGACCGTTGCTTCGCGCGCTGCTGCCGATCAACACTGGAAGCAGGGAGCTGATCCTCTACTTTTGGACTTCCACCAGTTTGTGCGTGAGGAAGAGCCGATTTCGGGCTTACCCCTCCCCCATCACTGGGACGTGACGAGTGATTCTCTGGCAGCCTGGACCGCGCGACTCTGGCCTGCAGAAGAACTGATTCTTCTCAAGTCGGCCGGGATTCCAGACGGTGTGACGCTGCAGGCTGCTGCCCGAGACGAGCTGGTTGACTCGTATTTCCCCCACTTTGCCAGCGGCATCGAGCAGATCTCGTGGTGTAATCTGCGCGCCAGCGAGCTGAAAATTCAGCCTTGGCGGATTCTGGACTGAGACGCTTTTGGGGTCGCTCAGGACATTGACTGAGCGACCCGCATGAGAGCCCTTCTCAGCCGAAGTAGGCGACGCCGTTCTGGAACAATTTCAAACCCGCGCCGTCTCCTTCCAGCTTCAGTCGTGTCCAGTGGGGATGCTGGGTGGCGAAGAGGAAGCGTTCCGGGTGTGGCATCAGTCCCAGAATTCTGCCGGTAGGGTCACTGAGTCCGGCGATATCAGCGACAGCACCATTCGGATTGGCGCTCCAGCGCGCGTTGACAGGGCGTGAGGGATCACCCTGAACCCAGTCCGCGTACTGAATTGCGATTTGTCCTTTCTCCTTCCACTGCTGAACAACACTCGGATCTTTCGGAACGAGTCGTCCTTCGGCATGGGCGATGGGAAGATCGAGGGACTCGATTCCGCGGAGGAAGACATTGTTCGATTGACCGACTTTCAGGTGAACCCAACGGGCTGTGTATTTTCCGTTGTGGTTCCAGGTAAGCGTGGCGTCAGCGTCGCTCCGTTCGGAGGTGCCCCATCCCTCGGCCCCGTAGGGTAGTACGCCAGCTTTCAGCAGCGTCTGGAAACCATTGCAGATTCCCAGAACCAGCTTGTCAGACGACAGAAAGCGCTTGACGGATTCGCCGAGATGGCCTCGCAACTGGCTTGAAAAGACCACGCCCGCACCGATGTCGTCGCCGTAGCTGAATCCGCCGGGGATACACAGAATCTGGTAGTCATCGAGCAGTTGGGGTTGTTCGATCAGCCGGAACAGATGCACTCGGTCGGCCTGTGCGCCGCAAGTGTCGAAAGCGTAAGCCGTTTCAATGTCACAATTTGTACCCGGTGCACGCAGCACACAAACGCGAGGCGAAGCCATCTTCCATTCATTCCTTACAGAGGAACCGATCGTTCGTCGGATGTG
>NZ_DASWWZ010000117.1:0-2560 GCF_036405755.1 Schlesneria sp. | reverse complement strand
CCCGTTTCGCGCGGGACGCACTCGCCGGGATTCAACACGATCAAAGTCGTATTCTTAAGCAGTCGAGTTGGCTCACCATGACAGCTCCACATGTCATCGAAGGTTCCGACAAAAATGGTCAACCGACGCGGGACGTGAGGGGCCCCGGTTGGGACATTCAATCCCGCTATTCGTCGAACCGTGGTAAAGACCTCTCTGCCCGCGCTTTCGGGCACGGTGGGTTTACTGGCACGTCACTTTGGATCGATCCAGATCAGGAGCTCTTTGTGATATTTCTGAGCAACAGATTGCATCCGAATGGCCGCGGTATGGTCAATCCCCTCGTGGGTCGGATCACCGATGTGGCGGTCAAGGCCCTCAGGCAAGGCTCGGATCGTTAACCGCCGGTTCCGTCGCTTGCCGTGTCTCCGTAAGGCTCTGGCGGTCCCGTTGTGTCTGACGTCATTCCAGCTTCGACCGCACTGCGGGCACAGGCCGAGAATCGATTGCCAGCCCCCCCCCCCCGTTGATGTCATCTCAGGGGGAGGTGGACAACCTCGACTCATTGTTGAAATTACTTGATCCCGACAACCATCGAATCAGGGCCACTGAGCGGTTCAACTCGAATCTGTTTGAAGCCAACTTCGCTCATCCAGCCAGCACAGTCAGCCCCTGAAAAATCGAAACCGCCCGGAGTTTCGACCAGCATGTTCAAGCTCATCAGCAGTCCCATCGCGTTGGTCTTGCGTTCGTCGTCGATAATCGCTTCGCAAACGACCAGTGCCCCACCTGGCGGCAATGCATCATAGGCCTTGCGGATCAGCATCTTCTTTGTCGGCAGATCCCAATCATGGAGTATGTGGCCCATGGTAATGACGTCTGCTTTGGGAAGGGCCTGTTCGAAAAAATCGAGCGGTGCGAACTTCAGCCGGTCCTGCAATCCATGAGACGCGACGTACTTCTCGAAAATCGGTCCCACGATTGGCAGGTCGGCTCCTGTCCCCTTAAGGTGTGGATGGGTTTGAGCAAGCACGACGGGAACGCCTCCCTGGGCCGCACCGATATCGACGAAAGACTGGTACTCAGACCACGGGAATTTCTCTGCCAGGACCCTGGCAAGTCCGAGACTGAGTCCCGTCATCGCCGAAAGAAACTGTTCCAGTCGCCGGGGTTCACTGTAGAGGGTTCCGAAAAGATCGCCACCATGCTTACTTTCGTTCTGCGGTAATCCCGTCCGCAACCCATCCGTCAGATCGGCCCAAAAGCGGAAAAGACGGGCGCTCATCATTTCCAGCATGCCGCCGATGTAACCCGGTTTCGCCCTGTCCAGATACAGATACGTTGCTGGCGTGTTTCCGTACTTGCCGTTTTCCCGCGTCAGCATTCCGAGCGCCACGAGAGCGTCGAGGAAGTCGCGTGCGCCTCGCTCGTGCAGACCGATTTTTACCCTGACGTCTTCCAGAGTCAGCGGCCCTTTCGCCAGTTCCGTGAACAGTCCCAGTTCCACCGCGCTTAACAACGTCCGGGAACCCCAAAAACCAAACCCCAGTTGCATAATCGCATCGGGCGTCACAACTGCCGACATCGTCTCGCTCCTTGAACTGTCGAATGAAAGTGCGGCTCCATGCCTGAACCTGTCGCAAAGCATCTTGTTGCTCAGGTGCCGCAGTTTAGTCAAAAAAGAACGGACGAGCGAGCAGAGCCTCAGCACCAATGGGCGTCCATTTTTACGATCTGCGTCATCGAGACAAAGATGCAAATTCCAAAAGAATAGAAAGCAGTGACAGCATTCCCACTTCGAACAATCATCAAACCGTCGCACAGTGCGGCAGCAGACGATAAGACCCCCAAAGCGGGCTTGCAGACTGACGCAAGTCACCGTGTCACGGCAGAACAGTAATGAAACGGTTCGGAAACACGGGCCTCGCGGGTTCGGCCCACAGCACTTCACGATCTGCGTCCATATACTCCTGTGATTGCAGTCCCCGGCATGTCCTCGGCACCGCGATTGATTCTCCTCTGCTGCTTCTCTAAATTCGCCCTCTGCGTCGACGATCACCACTATGCGAGTCTGCTGATCGATGTCGGCGACACGCCGGATTGGCGAGGAGGGACATATGGACCTGCACGAATCCTACCGAATGGCGGCAGACGCACTCCGCAATGCGGATGCTCTGTTAATTGGGGCGGGGGCAGGCATGGGAGTTGACTCCGGCTTGCCCGATTTTCGTGGCCCGGAGGGATTCTGGAAAGCCTACCCACCGTTCCGCGGCCGGCCCTTCAGCGAGATGTCGGCGCCACACTGGTTTCGTTCGGATCCTCAGCTTGCCTGGGGATTCTTCGGACATCGCTACAACCTCTATCGGACCACAATTCCTCATCCTGGTTTTCAAATTCTTCAGAAGTGGGCGAAGCGATGTCCACTGGGGGCCTTCGTCTTTACCAGCAACGTCGATGGCCAGTTTCAGAAGTCCGGTTTCTCCCCCGACCATGTGGTCGAATGCCATGGCTCGATTCTTCATTTGCAATGTTGTGCACCTTGCCATAAGGAAATCTGGAATGTCTCCAACCAAACATTTGA
>NZ_DASWWZ010000116.1:0-2798 GCF_036405755.1 Schlesneria sp. | reverse complement strand
TGAACAGCGAAGGATGAAGGGTTTAAGCGGTTGCTGAGGCGTTGATTTTCGCGAAGGAGTTCTTCGTTCTGCCGGGCCAGAATATCGACCCGCCGTTCCAGCCCCCGGAGCATTTCAGCAAACTCGTCGAATGTCTCGGCTGAAACCGGCGTGATATCACTTCGTCGAGGCGGAGTACGAACAGGCGCGGGGGAAGACTGAGCCAGGGCGGTCGAAACGGCGTCTGTGAACAGAAATCCCAGCATTAGAAGGATCGATGGCCGGGCTGCCAGGCGGAGTAACCTCGTTAGGGTAGACGCGCCCTGCTGCCGCAGCTTCCGAGACGACTCGTCACGCGTACCGAGGGCGAATGGCTCATACATCATGGCACTTTCGAACATGTTTCCGAAGCAGGGCAACGGGGGCCCTGTCGTGATCACGAACTCGTCTTGGCGATGAGCAACATGGTGTCCGAGCGGTGCGCGTACTCGACGTTTATTCTGGCGAGGGACGGCTGAGCGGCATTTGATAGTGTGGGTTATCAGCTGTTAAAATGTACTGATTGTAATGAATTTGACGGGCACCTGGGGAATTCTGTAGATCGACTGTACTTTGGTGAGGCAATCGACCATCTTCCGCGGGACCGGTCTTTAATGCACACTGTAAGATCGCCCAATGGAACGCTGCAAACGGAAATTTCTCGTTGCCGGGGCTCTGTTCTCACACGCCTCCCGAGGAAGTTGGAATACTTGCTCGTCGCAGAATCGTACCGCAACGCTGAACGACGGGCGGCTCCTACTCGGGTCCTCAACAACTTCGGAAGATTGACGTGACTGACATCGACGTTTACTCGAGATCTGCAACTCGACGCACGGCGGCCCGATTAACGCCGGGGGGGCGAGGGGCGGTGGCGACGATTCGAGTTGCAGAGGGACTTGGCCCCGAGGAGCGGGGAGCGGAATTCCAGGGAATCGACCCCCTGTTCGAAGCGGCGAATGGGGTGGCTTTGAGCCAGCAACCGCTGAGGAAAATCGCCTTCGGACGCTGGGGGCATTCGCACCGCGAAGACCTGATTGTCTGTCGGGTCTCGGCTGACCTGCTGGAAATCCACTGTCATGGAGGCGATTCTGCGGTGGAACGGATCCTGAAGGATCTTGAAGAAGCGACGTATCAGGTCGTCGATTGGCAAACACAACTCACAATTTCCGACGACATTCTGCAGGCCGAGTGTCAGGAAACGCTGAGCCGCACCACCACCTGGCGAACGACGCAAATTGCGCTTGAGCAGGCAGGCGGTCTTTTGCGGCAGGCGTTTCAGGAAATGGTCTGGACGACTGATGAGGCCACGCTGCTCAGTCGTTTGGATAGCTTGATCCGCTGGTCAAACTTCGGGCTGCATCTGTCAAACCCCTGGAACGTTGTACTGACCGGGCGACCGAACGTCGGCAAGTCGAGTCTGATTAATGGATTGCTGGGCTACGAACGAGCCATCGTTTTCGACCAGCCCGGAACAACGCGTGATGTTGTTACTGGTGAAACCGCCTTTGAGGGATGGCCGGTCGTTCTCGCGGATACAGCGGGGATTCGGCAAGACGCTCACGCGTTGGAGTCTCAGGGAATCGCTCTGGCCCAAGCCCGCTTGCGCACGGCCGATCTGCAAATCGTTCTGCTGGATCTCAGTCAGGTCCCGACCCCGGACGATTTCGAGTTATTGCGCCAGTGGCCGGAGGCTCTGGTCGTTGCAAATAAGGCTGATCTCTCGGTGCAGTGGGATGAGGCGCTGCCGGAGAACGTGTTACAGGTCTCCGCGAAGCGAGGTCAAGGACTTGCCGAGTTGCAGAGTGAGATTGTCAAACGCTTGGTGCCCGAGGTTCCTCCGACCGGAACTGCGGTTCCGCTCAACCCTCGTCAAGTTGCCATTCTCCAACAGGCCCGTAGCGCCGGTGAGATGACCGTCCGACGAGCAATGCTCAGTAAGCTCCTTCACGGCGGACGTGACCTCGTTTAGCTGGCGGTGGCCCTCAAGTGTCGGTCTCTTTGGGGCTGCGGCCGCAGAAGTGGATCACGGTGGTCGTCGCCGATGCGATTCCTTTTACGGAAAAGAAAAAGGTAGCAGCCACTTCTGCGAAACAAAGTGACTGCTGCCGGACGGGAGAGGCCTGTTACGGGCCAGATCGACTATCGGGGTCGGTTGATACGTCCTTGTTGTTTTCCGTAACACCAACCGCGACGGACCGCGTTTCGGCTGCATTCCCAATCCGATTCATCGCGCCATTCGCTGCGAAGATTCTCTTCCAGCTCATCATCCCATTCTTCGTCGCCGTCGAAGTGGCGACTTGCTGCGTAGCCATATCGGTATGCCGATTCATCATCGTCGCTGTAGATGTCGTTTTCCGAATCGGGTCTCGTCTTGGTATTGCCGGGGGGAATTGGCTGGTTTCCCGTCGCTTGTCCCACCGTGTCACCGACTTCCTGATTAAGATCAGGCTCATCCGCACCGAAATCGTGCTTGGTTTGCGTCCAGTCCCGCTGGAAGGCTGCCTTCACCTTTGACCAAGCGGTGTCGTCTTCGTCCGTGTACCAGGAAGGACGTGTGCTCGTAGATGCCATGGTCAGTTCTCCTGAAAGATTTGGTTTCAGTTCGTTTCCATCAGAAAGGAATCAGCATTCGCCATACCCTCGTCTGCCAGTCCTGCAAGCTCGTCTCTGGTTGAGCTGAAAAGATCCCCGCCTCAAGCAGAAAACGTCGAACGAAGGGGAAGTGGGCAGGTGCTATAGCGACGGCCAATTCGCGGACGGGTCGCACTCGCCCCTCGTCT
>NZ_DASWWZ010000115.1:0-6049 GCF_036405755.1 Schlesneria sp. | reverse complement strand
GAAACTGCCGACGGGTGAGATCTGCACGGTGTTCGAATCAGTGCATGAAAAGCCCTACAAAGACTTCAAATTTCACACGACCAGGCTCTGGATCGAAGACAAGTCGGGGCTGCCGATCGGCGTCCAGCAACTCGGTTTTCCCGGCAAGACGGACAAAGAGCCCCCCCTGGTCGAAGAATACTTCTATAATGACGTAAAACCGAATCGAAAGTTTACTGACACCGATTTCGACAAGAATAACAAGAGCTACTCATTCCGATGACCAGCCCCGACCGAACGCCGCCCCACATTGCGGAAACAACGGCCGACGTTCGCGCTGCCGTCATTGCAAATCAGCGAGCCGGAAAAACAATCGGTTTTGTGCCGACGATGGGGGCTTTACACCCCGGTCACGTGAGCCTGATGACGCGGGCCCGGCAGGAATGCGATGTTGTCGTCACAAGTATTTTCGTGAACCCCACCCAGTTTGGTCCCAACGAGGACTTTCAGAAGTATCCTCGACCCCGCGATCTCGACCTGAAGATCTGCGGCGATGCGGGATGCGACATCATCTTTTACCCCAGTGTCGAGGTGATGTACCCGGCGGGATTTCGGACCTTTGTCGAAGTCGAGGGGTTGTCGGACATCCTGGAAGGAGCAATTCGTCCCGGTCACTTTCGTGGTGTCGCGACTGTTGTGACGAAATTGTTCATGATTGTCGGGGCCGATCGGGCCTACTTCGGTCAAAAAGATTACCAGCAGCAGTTGATCATCCGCACGATGGCCAGGGAACTGAACATCCCGACCGAAGTCGTGACCTGTCCCACCTTGCGTGATCCAGATGGTATGGCGATGAGCAGCCGCAATGCTTACTTGAGCGCCGAAGAACGCCAGCGAGGCCTCTGCTTGTCGAGGGCTCTGGTGGCCGTATCTCAATCGCTCGCCGCGGGTGAACGTGACCTGTCCCGACTCGAAGCGACGTTGATCGAGCAGCTATCTGCATCATCGGGTGTCGAATTGGACTACGGGGTCATTGTTGATGCTGATACCCTCGCTCCACTGACGTCCGTGGCATCGGAGATGGTGGCACTGGTTGCGGCACGAGTCGGTACGACGCGCTTGATCGATAACATGCTTTTGAAGCTCCCTGAATGAAGGGCATCCGTGCACGCGTCAGGCAAGTTGTCATTGAGTTGTCTGACGTCGAAAGTAAATGATTCAAGCACGCCTCGCTCCATCGTTGCTCACAGTATTTTATGCTGACACCTGTCGGCTCGGAGACGTTTCCCATGCGGCAAGTACTCGTTCAAATTCCCCTGGATCGTCCGTGGGATCTGGGGCCGCTGGGTAAAGTGCCAGGTTTTGGCTTTGGCGTTGTCCTCTTTGTCTGGATCCTGATTGGTGCAGGATATTTGTATCTTCGTGGTCGCAAGTCTGGCTGGAAACTGAAGCTTTCCGACGAATTCCTTCCGTTCGTAAACTGGCTAGCCGTTGCACTGGCAATTGTGTTTGGTGCCCCATTGCTGGGCAGTTATCTGAGATCACACGGCTCTGAAAATTTTCGTGAAGGGATCCCGATTTTCGGATACGGACTGATGCTGTTCATCGGCTTCAGTCTGGCGGTCTTTCGGGCCACGATTCGGGCTGAGCGAGAAGGACTACCCAGCGATGTCATCTGGGATCTCGCTGTCTGGTTGTTCATTCCCGGGATTGTCGGGGCTCGGCTCTACTATCTCATTCAGTACGGGAATCGCGTCTTCACCGGTCCCCCCAGTCTCGACTGGCTCATCGCCGCGGTGAGTCTCTCACAGGGAGGGATTGTCCTGTATGGTGGTCTGTTGGGTGGGGCGATTGGTTATTTTTCGTTCTGCTATTTCCGCGGAATACGGCCGCTGGCGCTAGCAGATATTATTGTCCCGTCGGTCTTCATCGGGATCGGGTTTGGCCGCATCGGCTGCTTCCTGAATGGCTGCTGCTATGGAGCGATGACATCGCTTCCCTGGGCCGTCCAGTTCCCCAGAGAGAGTGCCACGTTTGCGTCGATGGTAGAGAAAAAACTGCTCGACGCCAGTGCCGTCTGCACGCCCCCGCTGCATCCGACTCAGATTTACAGCGCAATTGACGGGTTCGTGATTGCCGCGATCACGGCCTGGTATTTCCGCTATCGACGTCGGAACGGGGAAGTGCTGGCAGTCGCCCTGTTGATTTATCCCATCACGCGGTTCTGTATGGAACTGTTGCGCGCCGATGAGGGAGGGCAATTCTCGACCAGCCTGACGACTGCTCAGTGGGTGAGTATTGCCTTGTTCGTTGTCAATCTGGGCTTCATGTACTATCTGTCGACACGACCGGCCGTGCGGGAGCCCGTCACGATTCCTCCTGCTTCGACTGGTGTCGGTTCGCTGGTCCCGAACGGACAGCACCGTTCAGCGTAGGGGCGTTGCCGGTGTCTTGTTATTCACTACTTGTGACTGACATCGATCGAGTTTGACGATCGTCAGCGCGGACCCTGAGCGCCGGATATCCGCTCTCAAAATCCGAGTGTTGGACTCTGCGAGATTCACATGACTGTCAGCTCGACTTCAGCGCTCAACCGAGTCCGTTTCGCGATGATCGGCTGTGGCCGAATGGGACGTCACCATAGTGAAAAGCTGTTGGAAGATGGGCGAGGTGAAGTCGTCGCGCTGCTTGATTCCTCGCCCGCGATGGCGACGCGTCTTCAGCAGGAATACTGGCCTGCGGCTGCGGTGGCGACTCATTTTGATGACCTGATCGCCAGTAGGCGGGTCGATGCCGCTATCATCTGCACGCCGACTGCTGAGCACTATGCACAGGCACGACGTTGTCTCGACAGGGGCTGGCATGTTTTGTGTGAAAAACCGCTGGCTTCTGACCGGTTACAGATTCTGGATCTGATTCAAGATGCAGAACGAGCTCGGGCCCGGGGACAGGCTTTTTCGCTCGGCTATCAACGCCGCTACACCGCTCTCTTTCGCACTCTGCGGAACCAGGTTCAATCGGGCAGGTGGGGCGCCGTGCGGGCGATCGCTTCGCACAACGTTGAGAACTGGCAGTCTACGATCGCGGGAACCTGGCGAGACGATCCGGAGCAGAATCCGGGGGGATTCATTACCGACGCCGGCAGCCATAAGCTCGACATACTTTTCTACGTCACCGGTTTGAACCCGCTCGAAGTCTTCACACGGACGCAGAAATGGGGCAGTCAGGTGGAGATCGTGGCCAGTGTGTCGGCCTTGCTGACGGGCGACGTGACCTTGACGATGGATTTCATCGGGAACGCACAATACCTCGGTGAAGATCTCCATATTCATTGCGAAGGGGCGGATTTGATGGTCCGACATGAGGAACTCTGGATTGCTCAAGCCGGACACCGCGAACGACTGCCGATCGATGAATCCGATTCCAACCCGGTCACAGGCATTCTGAATATGATTCTCGATGGCAAACCCGATGTATCGCCTCCCGAGGCAGCCTTGCCCGTTTACGATATCACTCAGGCCATCCTGGCTTCCGGTCGAACCGGCATGCCTGTGAAGGTTCATCGTTGAACGATGGCAGCTCAGATGATTGCTCAGAATGGTCATTGCCGAATGTCCAATTGTCGCGAAGTAACCTTCTGGTGAGCAAACGGGACCCGGTAGGTAAAGGGATGGGAATACCCATCACGCGCCCCTTCTGTCAGCGACGCGAATCAGACGGCTGCTTTCAATGAATTTTGCGGCTGGGGTACCGACGCGCGATGCCGGTGTCAGTATCATTGAAGTCCTTTCCCGTTTACCCCATTGATGAAAAAGAGACGGTCATGTCTGAAGAAGAATCGAAGCCGCAATCAAAGAAGTCTGACGAGACGCAGATGGCGATCGAACGGACTTATCTTTCTTATGAAAGGACACTGCTTGCCTGGGTGCGGACAGGGACGTCTCTCGTGACGTTGGGGCTGACGCTCTTCAAGTTTATCGAATTTCTTCATGATCAGAACAAGACCGAGTTGCCCAGGCGATTGCTGAGTGCACGTACGCTGGGGATGGTCATGGTTGTGATCGGAATTACCACACTGGGAACCGCATGTCTGCAGCATCGGCAGCGAATGCGACGACTCCAGAAGAACGTTCCCGGCTTTACGTTTTCACCGGCCTATGTCCTTGCGTTGCTTATGAGCGTCCTGGGGATCATCGCACTGATTATGACTCAGTGGAACTTTTAAGAGAGCTGCCCACAGTCACCACGGTTAACAGGAGGGAATCCATGTCACGTTCATCGTTTCCATTTAATCCAGCGAAGCGGGCCTTCACGTTGCTCGATGAATTCAAAGCGTTCGCCTTTAAGGGGAACGTCATTGATCTGGCGGTTGGCGTGATCATCGGCGGTGCATTCGGTAAGATTATTGAATCCATGGTCAAGAATCTGATCATGCCCCTCATCTCTGCCCTCTTTGGAGGCAACCCGCAAGAGGCCACCAAAGGGCTGGAATCTTTGTCTGCCCCGATCCGAGGTGTGCAGGTTCCCTATGGAGCGTTTCTGGCGGATTTTGCCAACTTTCTGATTCTGGCCTGTGTCTTGTTCCTCGTGATTGTGAAGTTTCTCGGGTGGGTGCTGAAGTCCCGAAAAGAAGAAGCCGAAGCTCCACCACCCCCGCCTGCACCAGAGATCGTGCTGTTGACGGAAATTCGTGACTTGTTGAAGTCGAAATCCCCTACTCCATGAAAGATTCACTGATGACACTTGCTAAAGGTGGCTTGACCGCGCTGGGGCTTTTGGCGCTGACGGGCTTTGTGGGCTTCTCGGCTTCGATCACGCAAGCCTGCACACGTGCCGTGTATCTTGGCAAAGAGGGAATGGTCGTTACGGGACGAACGATGGACTGGGCTGAGGACATGCACAGTAATATCTGGCTGTTTCCTCGAGGCATGAAACGGGACGGAGGTTTCGACGAAGCCTCGGTGAAATGGACCTCGAAGTACGGCAGCATCGTGACCTCAGTCTACGAATCGGCCTCCGCAGACGGGATGAACGAAAAGGGACTGGTTGCTAACCTGCTGTACCTTGCGGAGTCCGATTACGAACTTCCCGGTGATCAACGCCCTTCTCTCATGATCTCGGCCTGGGCGCAGTACTTCCTCGACAACTTTGCGACAGTCAAAGAAGCGGTCGAGGACGCGAAGAAAGAAGCCTATCGCATTGTGACGACTGAGGCTCCGAACGGAGCGAAAGGGACCGTGCATCTCTCGATCTCTGACCCCACAGGTGACTCTGCCATTTTCGAGTACGTTAAGGGAAAACTGGTGATTCATCACAGCCGGGACTTTCAGGTGATGACAAATTCGCCCGTTTTTGACGAGCAGATTGCCCTCAACAAGTACTGGGAGCAAATTGGCGGGACAGTGATGCTCCCCGGAACCAACCGTGCCGCCGACCGATTTGCTCGTGCCTCGTTCTACGTCAATGCGTGCAAGCAGTCAGCCGATCCACATGAAGCCGTTGCGTGCACTCTGAGCGTAATGCGCAATGTGAGTGTTCCTATCGGAATCAGTACGCCCAACCAGCCGAACATTTCGTCGACTCTCTGGCGCACTGCCAGTAATCAGAAGAACCTCGTCTACTTCTACGAGAGCACGCTGAGTCCCAGTCTCGTATGGATCCGGTTGAAAGAACTCGACTTCAGCGAAGCGGCCGGGGTACGAAAGCTGGTGCTCGCCGGTCGACCCGAACTGGGGGGAGATCAGACCAGGGGATTCGAGAAGGCGGCTCCCTTCAAATTCCTGGCCCCCGAGCGAAAATGAGCATATCCAAGTGATCTGAGCACGGCCCGAAGCGAGCACATCGTTTTCGGGCCGTGCTGTTTGTTTTTCACTGCCGGTCAGTCAGGCGACAGTCGAAATCGCTGCAAAGTTAAGTCCTGAGCAACACGGTCAACTGAGCATGCAGGAGCCTCAGGCTGCCCCTTGTGGTGTAAACGGACGAGGTAACGATTCAGTCCGGGGACCGTTTCTCCCGGTTGGCTGGCCTCTATCGACGGAACATGGCGTTGATCGTCGTCGCCATTTGAGAG
>NZ_DASWWZ010000114.1:0-1876 GCF_036405755.1 Schlesneria sp. | reverse complement strand
ACAGAAACCGGCTACGAACGATTAAGCCAGCATGAGATTTCACTGACCTAGGGAAGTGTAATGTCAGTCCCTTTGATCCGGTTCGACTGCGTGTCAAAACAGTTTCACGCAGTGAAGGCGCTGAGCAGCGTCAGCTTTGATGTTCGACAGGGTGAGTTTCACGCCCTTTGTGGCGAGAATGGGGCTGGTAAAAGCACCCTCATGAAGATCCTGTCGGGCGTCATTGGGGATTACGAAGGACAGATTGAACTGGCGGGAAAGCCCCTCCGGCTGCGGGGGACGCGCGATGCCGAGGAACTGGGGATCAACATTATCCACCAGGAATTAAATCTGGTGGGGGAACTCTCGGTCGCTGCCAATATCTTTCTGGGACGGGAACTGCGGACGGGCCTGGGGTTCATTGACGACCGTGAAATGGAACGCCAGTCGGCGCGGATCTTTCAGCAACTCGATTGTCGAATCGATCCTCAAGCGTTGGTTGGATCACTGCGGATCGGTGACCAGCAGTTGGTCGAAATTGCCAAGGCGTTGTCGCAAGGCCTGACGAATCGCCCTGCGGTAGCCTCGGCAGCGCGGTTAGGGGAGAAGAACGATCCGAAAGCTCAATCGCCAAGCGATCACGCTTCTGAGGCGACTCCACGAGGCTCCGTTCCGGAGACTACGGCACATGCCCCGATTCTCATAATGGATGAGCCGACAAGTGCATTGACCGAATCAGAAGTCGAGCGCCTGTTTCGGATCATTGGGCGTCTGCAGAGTCAGGGCGTCACCATCGTCTACATCTCTCATAAAATGGACGAGATCTTTCAGCATGCGGACCGCATCACGATCCTGCGTGATGGCCAGGTTGTGAAGACGCTTGATCGTACCGCCACTCATCCTCGCGAGGTCACTCATTTGATGGTCGGTCGGGCGATTGAAGCGAGCGATGTCGGAAAGAATCGGACGGCAGGAGACGAAGTCCTGCGTGTCGAGAATCTTTCACTCCCCTGGCGAGGGCATGTCAGGCAATGGCGACTTAAGGACGTGAATCTGTCGGTGCGGCGAGGAGAAGTCCTGGGTGTCGCTGGTCTGATGGGGGCTGGCCGGACCGAATTGCTGGAATGTCTGTTCGGGGCGAGCAGTGAATCGCCTCAGGGACGGATGGTGCTCGACGGGCGCGACGTTCAGTTCTCGCACCCGGACGAAGCTTTGTCCGCAGGGATTAGTCTGGTCACTGAAGATCGAAAACGCTACGGCATCTTCACCGAGCTGACGGTGCGTGATCATATTACCTTGTCGTCGCTGGACGATGTTGCGGCGATGGGTTTTGTGGGACAGGCCGCAGAAAGAAAGGCCGCGGACGATTCGATTTCGGCACTGAGGGTCAAAACCGCAGGGCGCGAAGCGTCGATCATGAGTCTGAGCGGCGGCAATCAACAGAAGTGCATCATTGCCCGAGCACTGAGGACCCGACCGAAGTTGCTGCTACTGGACGACCCGACGCGTGGGATCGACGTCGGCGCGAAGGCCGAGATCTATCGACTGATTGATGAGCTTTGTGGACAGGAGCTGGCCATTATCATCACATCGAGTGAATTGCCCGAACTCATCACGGTGAGTGATCGTATCGTGGTGTTGTGCGAGGGACGCGTGACTGCGGAGTTCTCCCGGGGGCAGTTCACGGAACAAAAGCTGATGGAAGCAGCCACCGCATTGGCAACGTGAGCGGTCGGCTGGCTTCTCCCCAAGCAATCCGCAGCACCGTCGGCTGTGATTCGATCCCCTATGGGATGTTTTTACGACTCGACTCCTCGGTGGTTTCCAGTTTACGTCGGAGCGGATCGAGCTCAGAATTTGCCGGTTCCAATGAAAAACGCTGCATGAAGTTGAGTTC